>NZ_JAMXRY010000059.1:0-32123 GCF_024124525.1 Halomonas sp. OfavH-34-E
CTGCCCGCCTGGCAGGCGCTGGGCGGACAGCGTCGGGGCGACTTTCTCGAGGCCTTCGCCACGGCCCTCGAAACCCGCCGCGGCGAGCTCGAACGGCTGTCCTCCACCAACAATGGCAAGGCCCTGGCCGAGGCCGCCATCGACCTGGACGACGCCATCGCCTGCTACCGCTACTACGCCGGCCAGGCCCGCGCCCTGGAGCAGCGTCAGGGACGTCTGCTCGAGCACGGCATGGACGGCGTCGAGGCGCGGGTGTTCGAAGACCCCGCCGGCGTGGTCGGACTGATCACCCCCTGGAACTTCCCGCTGGTCACCAGCGCCTGGAAGATCGCACCGGCACTGGCCGCCGGCTGCACCCTAGTGTTCAAGCCCTCCGAGGTCACCCCGCTGCCCGAGGTGGCGTTGGCCGACATCGCCGTGGAGATCGGCCTGCCCGCCGGTGTGCTGAACCTCTTGCTGGGTGACGGCGAAGGCATCGGCGCCCCCCTGTCCGCCCATCAGGGTGTGGATAAATTGTCCTTCACCGGTAGCAATGCGGTCGGCGAGAAGGTCATGCAGGCCGCCGCCAACGGCGTGCGCGGCGTATCACTGGAGCTCGGCGGCAAATCGCCGATCCTGGTGCTCGATGACGCCGAGGTCGAAGCCGCCGCCGACTGGGTGATGGCCGGCATCTACTTCAACTCCGGGCAGATCTGCTCCGCCACCTCGCGACTGATCGTGCACCAGACGCTGGCCGAACCGCTCTACCAGGCGCTGGCCGACCGTATCGACGGCCTCACCCTGGGTGACCCGCTGGCCGAGGGCACCGACATGGGCCCGATGACCAGCGCCCGTCAGCGCGAAGCCGTGGAGCGCTATCTCGAGATCGCCAAGGACGAAGGCCTGACGCCGGTGCGTGACGGCCGCCATCGTGACCTGCCGGCCCAGGGCGAGTTCGTCGCCCCAACCCTGTACCGCGACGTGCCCACCTCAAGCCGTCTGTGGCGCGAGGAAATCTTCGGCCCGGTGCTGTGTGCGCGCAGCGCAGAGAGCGAAGCCGAGGCCATCGCCCTGGCCAACGACAGCGCCTTTGGCCTCGCCGCCACCGTGATCTCCGGTGACGCCGAGCGCGCCAGGCGTGTTGGCCGCGCCCTGCGTGCAGGCAGCATCTGGTTCAACTCCGAACAGCTGGTGATGCCCGAGGCCAGTTGGGGCGGTTTCGGCGCCAGCGGCATCGGACGTGAACTCGGCCCCTGGGGACTGTCCGGGTATCTTGAGGTGAAGCATCTGATTGGCCCTGCCGCTTAACCTCTCCCGGTCCTGTTTCCGGACCATCGCCTCAGCGACGACTCAGTATCACCGCGGCAATATCTCAACAACATCACCCCGATGGCAGGGCAAGGCGCCCGGCCATCGGGGTGTTTTTTTGTCGCAGCGACGCAATTTCGTGCCAGTTCGGCCAACCCGAGGTCAAATAATTAGAAATTTCTTAAAAAGAGAAAGGATGTAGGACATCCCCCATATCCCCTGACGAAATGGCTTTCTAGAGTCACAGTGAAACCCTTGCTTCAGGCACCAATGATGCGTTCCTCATGCAAGGAAAAAATGCGCCACCGCCGACCATTGCCATGACGACTGACCATCCATCAAGGCATTGGAAAACCCGACAACGCTTTGACACCTTTGATGAATCGAAGACCGATTTAATGAAGGAGACAGGAGAAGAAGATGAGACTCAACTCCATGTCGTCAGCCACCTCATCTTCCGCCACCTTGCCGCTGCCGCTGTATAGCGTACCCAGTAGAAGCAGCAGACTCTGGTCAACTCGTGGCCGTATCGGACGCATTCGCTACTGTAGCCGACTTGCCGCAGTAGGACTCATCTATAACCTCGCGCTCTTCGTCCCACTTTATCTCGACTACCTGTACCCTGCGACACTCACCCAGAGCACCTTCACCATCCTGATCTACGCCTACGCAGGCCTGTACTCAGTCTTCACCCTTTTCGCCATTCTTCAGGCAAAACGTCGCCTTAACGATCAGGGGCGTTCTGGGTGGGCACTGCTTCTTGGACTGATTCCCCTGATCAACGTATGGCTGGTCATCACTCTGGTCTTCTTTCGTGGCACACCAGGAAGCAACCCCTTCGGACCACCACCTTCTCCATCGACTTCATCGGAAACGAAGCGCTTCTGGTGCTTGCTCATTCTTAACATTGCCGTGGCGTCAGCGGCCATCTGCTATGGACCACTACAGTTTCACCTGGGTCTTTAGACCCTCCCAGAGCACTGCAACAAGCATAGAGATTAACCGACTCGGCGAAAGGATCGCCGGAACACTTACCCCAAGGAAGGAAGCAGCAAGATGACAAACGAAAGCACTACGCTAGATAACTCAAATGAAATCAACTTCCCTTCAGATACAGAAATATCCAACACGCAAGGTGATGCAAACGACCGCCAGGTAGCAAATAAAAACCCTGGACTATGGTCGACCAATGGTCGTATCGGTAGAGTAAGATACTTTAATCGCTTGACCTTGCCGGTGTTGTTCGTCTATGCCGTATACGGAATACTTATCTACTATAGTCTGACGGCAACACCGGCCGCTGCAGAGACAGCCGCCAGCGCCTTTACCATCAGCCAATTCGTGCTTGGAATTCCATTGACTATCTTTGCGCTAATCCAGGGAAAGCGCAGGCTAAATGACCTGAAAAAATCAGGCTGGCTCATGCTACTTTTCTTTATCCCCCTTATAAACCTCATCCCATTTATCATGGTGACCTTCATCAAGGGGAGTGATGGTGATAACCGCTTCGGTGCTGAACCTTCCCCCCTCACTTCCAATGAGATGACCCTGTTCTGGTTCCTGACCGGACTGTCGGTCGTTGCTTGCGTAGCGCTGGCTTCTCTAACGCTCTAAAAAACTTTCCCCGCGCCACCAACAACGACAACCACAAGAGCGCCACAGCCCCGCCAGCATGGCGGGGCTGTTTTTTACTGCCAGGTGAGCGGAGGCCGATCAGACGGCTGCGACCTCGGTGGTGCCCTGCTTGCGCCGCCGAAGCAGGATCGAGACAGCCAGCACCACCAGCATGGCCCAGGGGTATGGGGTCAGGAAGGAGGCAAAGGCTGACGGCGCGGCGACCTCGTTCTGTACCGCGGTGGAAGCGATGACCTCCTGCCAGACCGCCACCACGATGTGCCAGGGAAGCAGAAAGAACACCGTGCAGACCGCGCAGTCCATCAGGTTGGCGGCCCTGGCCGGCGAGATGCCGAACTGCTGAGCCAGGCTTCGTACCAATCCCGGCCCCACCAGCAGCAACGCCGGGGCGTTGGCCGACAGCGGAGTAGATGCGGCAATCGTCACTGCCACGATGCTGGTCTCGGCGCTGGCCCGGTCCTTGACCAGGCGCTTCCTGGCGCCGTCCAGCAGTTTTTCCATCAGACCGGTATCGAGAATCACCTGAGTCAGCGCCAGCACCATCAGCGCAAACAGCACGGCGCCGGTTACCGAAGCGATACCATTTTCGATCAGGCCGGTGCTCTCGCCTCTGGCCTCGGGCAACGAGAACAGATCGCCCAGTCCAATGGCACCGATCGCCAGGGCGCACAACATGGCCACCAGATTGCCGATAAACATGGCTTCGACGATGTGTCGGCGCTTCAGCGCAAAGAACACCACCGCCGCGAGCGGAATCAGCATGACCAGGCCGGAGGCATGACCGGAAGGCACCTCCACGGCTGACGCCGAGGCCTCGCCGCTGGCACCGAACAACAGGAAGATCAGCATCGAGATCGCCGCAGCCGTCAGCGCCAGCGGTAGACGGGTGCGGATCACGTCGGCGATTTCCGCCCCTTGGGTATAGGAGGACACGATGGTGGTATCCGACACTGGGGACAGGTTGTCACCGAAGGCCGCACCGGACAGGATCGCCACCGCCAGCATGGACGGATCCGCCCCCAACAGGACGCCCGCCGGGTACAGCACCGGCGACAGCCCGATGACGGTACCAGTACTGGTGCCGGTCCCCAGGGCAAACACCATGGCCATGGCAAAGGCCAGCAGCGTGAAGGCCGCACCCTCGGCGCCCACCGCTGCTCCCAACCACATCAAGCCATCGATCAGGCCGCCGGCAGCCATCAGCTTGCCGAAGACACCGGCCAGCAGCCACAGTGCGATGATGGCCGTCGCGGTGGAATTGCCCATCCCCTTGAGCAGGCTGTCACAGTACGCCGTGCGTTGTCGGCACAGAAAGAGTCCCACGCCCATTGCCACCCAGGCGCAGGCCCAGAATGGCTTGGTGCCGGCACGCTCGAACACCGACAGATAGATAAGGCCTAGCACCAGCAGGATCAGAGGCGTCAAGGCACCCAGGGTGCCCCCACGAAAGGACAGTGAAGGTGTTGCGGTTTGTGTTGTCATTGTCAGGGACCTTATTGTGTTTTATTGGTGTATCAGCAAGAGCAGCGTTCCATCGCCGCTCAGCTACCCAGCCCGCCGAAGACCACCACCCCCAGCACGATGGCCAGCAACAGCAGGGTCTCCAGCACCATCAGGATGACCGGCTTCCAGCCGACCACCGCGAGCTTCTGAAAGGAGGTCTTGATGCCCAGGGCGGCGATGGCGGTGACAAGACACCAGCGCGAGAGCGTCGACAGTCCTTCGTTCACGCTTTCTGGAATCAGCCCCAGGCTGTTGATCAGCACCAGCGCCACGAACCCCACCAGGAAGCCAGGCAGCATCGGCACCTGGCGCTTTCCTTCGCTGTTGCGCGAGGCGCGATAGAGCCAGCTGAAGATCATCACCACCGGCACCAGCATGGCCACACGCACCAGCTTGACCAGGGTCGAGACGTCGCCGGTCTCCTCCGAGATGATGTACCCCGCCCCGACCACCTGGGCCACGTCGTGGATGGTGCCCCCCAGGAAGATGCCGGCCTGGGTATTGGCAAGGTCGAGCACCCCCACCAGCAGCGGGTAGGTCACCATGGCCACCGTCGACAGCGTGGTCACGCCCACCACTGTGAGGATGGTGTTGCGCTCGCTGGTGTCGTTTTTCGGCATCACCGCCGACAGCGCCAGCGCCGCCGAGGCCCCGCAGATCGCCACGGCACCACCGGTCAGCAGGCCCAGATCACGGTGCAGGCCAAGCGCCCGGGCCAGCAGCCCCCCTGCGCAGATCACCAGTCCCACCGCGGCGAGCACCGTCAGCACCGGTCCAAGCCCCAGGTCACCGACTTGCTCGAGGGTCATGCGTGCGCCCAGCAGCGCCACGCCAAGGCGCAGCACGGTGCGCGCGGCAAACTCGATCCCCGGCAGGCAGCGTCCCTCTTCGCTCAAGAAGTGCAGCGACATGCCAAACAGCAAGGCGTAGAGCAGGGTCGGCCCACCGTAGTGATCGGCGATAAAGGTGGTGGCCAGGGCAATGGTCACGCACACCAGCAGTCCTCGCCCGATCGGGCTCAGGGACGCCAGTCGACGGCTTAGCCGCTGTCGCGAGGTCGCCGTCGAGGGGGAAGAAGAGGGTGAGGTCATGGGACGACTCCGGATCGTGAAAACGAGCGACCCCGGTCCTGCCGGATGAGGCCAGCGGACGAAGGCGTCTCTTTGGTGAACGGGACAGGAAGATCGACGTACTGGCAGCGCTCGACGCCGCCCTGTTTCAACCTCTGAGCAGTGCTCTCGTTACAGTGCTCTCGTTACAGTGCTCTCGCTTCAGTGCTCGACTCGGTTCTCCGAATCAACCGCGCGGTGCCTTTCCGGTGGCCGCAGCGACCACGTCTTCGGCCAGCACCTGTACGGTATCGATGATCGGCACGCGACCATCGAGCGCATCGCGGATCACCGAAAGCTCAGTACAGGCCAGGACCAGCACGTCGGCACCACGCGCCTGGACGTCATGGGCGGCCTCGATGAAGGCCGCGTGGGTGGCGGGCGCGCGCCCGGCACCACGCTTGACCGCTCGGATCACGTCGAGCACGCGATCCTCGTTGTCGGGATAGACCAACGACAGCCCCCTCGGCTTGATGAATCCCTCGTAAAGACCAATCTTGCGAAGCGCCGGCGAGCACAGCATGCCCACCCTGGCCCCCGGCATCTCGGCGGCGACCCGGTCCAGGGTGCGCTCGACGATATGCCACACCGGAATGTCCACCGCCTGCTGGGCGGCCGACCAGTAGTAGTGGGCGGTATTGCAGGGCATGACCAGAAAATCGCAGCCTGCCTGCTCGAGTCGTCTGGCCATGGCAGCGATGGCAGGCGCCGGTGACTCGCCGTCGCCGTCGATCAGCGCCTTGATGCGTGATGGCACCTTGGGATTGTTGTCGACCAGCATATGCACGTGGTCGATATCGTCCTCGCCGGGCGTCACCTCGATGACCTTCTGCATGAAGGCCACCGTGGCGTCCGGTCCCATGCCGCCCAGCACGCCGACCATCGTATGGTCGGCGATGGTTGCGGAGTTATCGGTGGAAAGCGTCATAGCGGGTCCTTTGACGAGTGATGACCGGTATCAGAAGCCGAGCAGATTGGGCAGCCACAGGCTGAGCTGCGGGAAGAAGGCCAGCAGCAAGGCAATGACCACCATGGAACCCACCAGCGGCAAGGCGCGCACCGAAATCTTCTCAATGGAGACATTGGCGATCGACGAGCTGATGAACATGTTCTCGCCCAGCGGCGGCGTCGAGAAACCGATGCCCAGGCTGACCACCAGCACGATGCCGAAGTGCACGGGATCGACGCCGAGCTCCACCATCACCGGCAACAGCACCGGCGTGACGATCATGATGGTGGCCAGGATCTCGATGAACATGCCGACGATCAGGAGAAAGCCGATCACCAGAATCCACACCAGCCACAGGCTGTTGGTGATATCCAGGATGCCCTGGGCGATCATCGCCGGAATGTGATTCTCGACCAGGATGCGGCCGAAGGCGGTGGCGGTGAACATGATGATCAACACACGCCCGGTCAGCCAGGTGGTGCTCTGAAAGGCCTCGTTGAGCCCGCGCAGCGATGACTCCTTGTGGATGAAAACACCGACGAACAGCGCGTAGAAGATCGAGACCACGGCCGCCTCGGTGGGCGTGAACATGCCCGAATAGATGCCGCCCAGGATCACCACCGGCGCCATCAGCGACCAGAAACCATCCTTGAGCACCGCGACCACCCGCTTGCGATCGTAGGAAGTTCCCTCGGTCTGGTAGCCGTTGCGCTTGGCGGTGATGTAGTTGGCCACCATCAGGCCCGCCCCCAGCATCACGCCGGGGATGACGCCGGCCATGAACAGCGCAGAAATCGACTCGTTGGCGGTGACGCCATAGATCACCAGCGGCATGCTGGGCGGAATGACCACCCCGAGACCACCAGCGGTGGCGGTGATCGCCGCCGGGTAGCTTCTGCCGTAGCCGCGCTCGATCATCGCCGGTATCACCAGCATCCCCACCGCTGCGGTAGTAGCAGGTCCCGAGCCCGAGATCGCGCCAAAGAACATGCAGGCCATCACCGCAGCGGCGCCTAGCCCACCAGCGGCAGGACCGGCCAGCTCCTCGGCGATCAGGATCAGGCGTCTGGCGATACCGGCATCCCCCATCAGTGCGCCGGCCAGGATGAACGACGGCAAGGCCATCAGCGGAAACGAGTTGATGGCCGAAAAGGCCAGCTCGATCAGCGAACTGAGATCGTCGCCGTTGAGTATATAGACGGCCATCGAGGCCACGCCGAGAGAGACGACGATAGGGGTGCCGAAGAACAACAGCCCGGCAAACATGGAAAACAGTACGGTTGCGGCCATGGCTTAGCCCTCCGCCTTGGACGACGTCTTGCCGTCGCTGTAGTGGCTCGTTTCCTCGGTGATCCTGGACACTTCCTGGGCGTCCACGTCACCTGGCTCGATGCCCTTGAACAGCTTCAGGCACTGCACCTGCAGCACGCGAAAGGCCATCAAGGTAAAGGCGATGGGGAAGACGAAGTAAACGTAGGCCAGCGACCAGCCCAGGGCCGGCGAGTCATAGGGGAATTCCAGCAACAGCCCGATCAGATCCAGGCTCTTGTAGGCCAGCACCAGACAGAAGGCGACCCAGATCAGATCCACCAGCAACAAGAGGGTATTGGCCACCTTGCGTGGCATCAGCTTGATATGGGTCTGCAGGCGGTTATGCGCGCTCAAGTGGGCGGCGTGGGCGGCGCCCAGAAAGACGAACCAGACGAAGGCGTAGCGCGCGAGCTCTTCGATCCAGGCCATGCCGATGCCCAGGGTGACGCGCATCACCACCTGAACGAACAGCAGAATGACAAAGAGCCCGAGCAGAAAGCGGCAGGCGTAGTCTTCGATATAGTTGAGTTTGGCCAGCATGGAGGCCTCCTTCCCGACGGGAATGCAGCAGCGATGACAACAAGACCCGGGCGGCGGTCAGCGACCGCCGCCCGCGGCGACAACGATCAGTGACCGAGCGCCGCCTGCATTTCCTCGAAGGCTTCCTGGCCACCGATGTCCTCGTAGAACTGCGGCCACACCTCTTCCTGGGCGATGCGGATCCATTCATCCTCATCTTCCAGGGTGGCCACCTCGACCCCTTCGGCTTCCATGGCAGCGCGCGCCTCGGAGGCCTTGGTCAGCTGGAACTGCAGCGCGTACAGCTGCGCCTCCAGGCCGGCGCGATCGATGATCGCTCGCTCCTCGTCGGACAGACGCTCGTAGCTGCGCACCCCCATCACGATGGGCTGCAGCGAGTACTGGGCGTGAAGTTCGGTGAGGTGGTCCTGCACCTCGTGAAACTTCATGGTGCTGTTGACGATGTAGGGGTTGTCCTGGCCATCGATCACGCCCTGCTGCAGGCCGGTGAAGACCTCCGGCCAGGACATGCTGATGGGGCTGGCGCCCCAGGCCTCGTAGCTGGCCAGCATGATCTCGTTCTGCGGCACGCGAACCTTGAGTCCCTCGACGTCGGCGAGGGTCGTCACCGGCCGCTGGGAGTTGGTCAGGTGACGGAAGTTGGAGTACAGCCAGCTGACGATGTGCACACCGGCCTCTTCCTCGGCGATGGTGTTCCACCGATCGGCCAGGGGGCCGGTGGTGGCCTTGACCGCATCGGCGTGGCTACGCAGGGCATAGGGCATGGTCAAGGCGCCCAGACGCGCTGCGTAGGGCGTCAGGTTGCCGACACCGACCAGCGCAAAGTCCAGCTTGCCAATGCGGGTGTCCTGGATCATGCCGGTCTCGGAACCGAGCTGGCCGCCGGGGAACAACTCGACCTGCATCTCGCCGTCGGACAGCGATTCGACCAACTCCTCGAAGCGCTGGGCCAGGGCCCCCTGGTCGGAGTCCATGGGATCGCCCATGCCGACCTTGAAGGTCTTGGCCTCTGCGGCGGTGGCAGTGGCTGCCATGACGATGGCGGCGGTAAGTAGAGTCTTCTTGAACATTATTGTCACTCCGGATGTCTTGTTATTGCGTCGTCAGACGTGGCTCAGCGAGAGCCGAGCGCCTTGTCGGGTGTTGCCTCGGGGGGCTGCACCGCCTCATCCATGGCGGCGCTCATCAGCGCGACGATGTCGTCGCAGTCTGCTTGATCGAAGGTCAGCGGCAGGCGCAGATCACACAGGGTGGCGAGTACTCTGTCGGCGATCGGCAGCGCACGTGTGCCGGCCAGATAACCCCAGCTGTCGTAGCGGCTGGTGTAGTCCTCCGGCAAGGGTTTGCCATACCACTTCAGCGGAATGCCGCGGGCCTCGCAGCCCTCGACAAAGCGCGCAATGGTGTCAGCGCCCAGCGCCGGCAGGCGGAACTGGATGGAGCTGCCGACGAAGTCCTCCCTGGCGGGCCGGTCAATCAGGCACACCTCGGCGATATCGCCAAGACGCTGCTCCATGCGCCGATACAGCGAATTCCAGCGCGTCTTGCGGTGCTCCATCTCGGCCAGCTGAGGACGCAGGATGGCCGCCCGCAGATTGTCCATGCGGCCACTCATGTTGGGTGTCATCAGGCGCGTCTCGGCGAAGCTCTCCGGCGCGGGTGCGGCCAGGTGCCGATCGAACAGCATGTAGGAGCCGGACAGGATCACCGCACGCCGCATGACCTCGGCATCGGCGGTGGCCAGAAGCCCGCCCTCTCCGGAATTGATGTGCTTGTAGGTCTGGGTACTGAAGCAGCCTGCCTTGCCGAAGGTGCCGCTGGGTCGGCCATCGTAGGCCGCCCCCATGGTGTGGGCACAGTCTTCGATCAGCACGATGCCGTGGGACTCGCACACCGCGACGATGGCGTCCATGTCGCCGATATGGCCGCGCATGTGCGACAGCACAAAGAAGCCGGCACCGCTCTCGCGAGCGGCGCGATCCAGGTCGTCGGGATCGACGGTGGTATCGTCCAGGATGTCCACCAGTACCGCCTCGCCACCCGCCGCGACGATACTGCCGGGCACCGGCGACAGGGTGAAGGCGTTGCACAGCACCTTGTCGCCGGCCTCGAGTCCGCAGGCGCGCAGCGCCAGCTGCAACGCATAACCGCCGGAGGCGCAGGCCAGTGCGTAGTCGACACCCAGGCTCGCGGCGAACTCGGACTCCAGCAGGGCGGTCTCACCGGCCTCGCCTTCGGCCAGGTTGTAGCGATGCAGGCGACCGCTCTGGAGCACGGCCACCGCCGAGGCGATGGCGTCGTCAGAGATGGCTTCCTGCTGGGTGAAGGATTTGGCAAAACGGCGCATGGCTGGCTCCTCCGCTGGCGACTCAGTAACGAGCCTGACGGTGAACAGGGAAATCCCATTCCTGCTCGGGGAAGTACTTGGCCAGGCGCCAGTCACAGGCCCGGGCGTGGCCTTCCATGCCCTCGGTACGGGAAATCCGGGATCCCACGGCGCTGAAGGTCAGATTGGCCTCGACGCTCAACTGCTGGGTGGTCAGCACCTTCATGAACTTGTGGACATTGAGTCCACCGGAGTAACGCCCGGCGCGCTTGGTCGGCAGGATATGGTTGGTACCGGAGCACTTGTCACCGTGGGTGACGGTGCTGCCCTCACCCAGAAACAGCGAGCCATAGTTGCTCAGATGCTGCTTCCACCAGTCCAGATCCTCGCACAGCACCTGCAGGTGCTCGCAGGCGTACTGATCGCTGATCGCGACGATCTCCTCGCGGCTGTCGCCCACGATGACCTCACCGAAGTCGCGCCAGGCAGCGTGAACGATATCAGCGTTAGGCATGTCGTCAGCGACTTTCGGCAGAATCTCCATCACTTCGCGGGCGATCGCTTCGCTTGTGCTGAACAGCCACACCGGTGAATTCGGGCCGTGCTCGGCCTGGGACACCAGGTCGACGGCGATGGTCATCGGGTCGGCGGACTCGTCGGCGATGATCGCCGACTCGGTGGGGCCGGCAAACACATCGATACCCACTTCACCGAACAGCAGGCGCTTGGCTTCGGCCACGTAGGCGTTGCCGGGACCGACCAGGATATCGGCCTCGCGCCCGCCGAACAGGCCAAAGGCCATGCTGGCCATGGCGTGGACGCCGCCCATCTCGAGGATCATGTCAGCGCCGGCCACATGCATGGCGTAGGCCACCGCCGGGTTGATGCTGTCGCCCCGGGGCGGCGAACAGGCCACCACGTGTTCGACACCGGCGGCCTTGGCTGTGGCCACGCTCATCAGCGCCGAGGCGGCGTGAGCGTAGCGGCCGCCCGGCACATAGCAGCCGGCGCTGTGTACCGGCAGCACACGCTGACCGAGCAGCACGCCCTCTTCGGTCTCGATCTCGAAGGAGGTCAGGCTGTCACGCTGGGCCTCGGCAAAACGGCGGATCTGGCGGTGGGCGAAGTCGATGTCGTCCTTGACCGACTGGGGCACGCTGTCGATCAACTGACGTCGCTTGTCGTCGCTCAACACAAAGTCGCCGGTCCAACCGTCAAACTTCTCGGCGTATTCGCGCACGGCCGCCTCGCCGCGGGCACGAATATCCTCGAGCATGCCACGCACCGCTTCCGTCACGCGCTGGTCTTCGGCGGCAACGCCAGCGGCGGCCTCCGCCTTCTTGAGATGACGAATGGTCATTGTTGTCTCCGAATAACGTCGTCGAGGGCGCCCGAACTCAGCGGGCGCCTGCCCTGAAGCGTCCTGGGCTTATCCCTTGTAGTCAGGGAAACCGAAGGCATCGGGATAGCCGAACAGCGCAACGGCGCCGCCGGTGTGCAGGAAGACGACGTTCTCGTCCTGCTTGAAGTGGCCCTTGCGGATCAGGTCGATCAGCCCCGCCATGCCCTTGCCGGAGTACACCGGGTCCAGAAGGATGCCTTCGTGACGGGCCAGCAGGGTGACCGCCTCGATCATGCTGTCGGTGGGCACACCGTAGCCCTCACCCACGTAGTCGCAGTTGGCGACCACCTGGTCGCGGCTGACGACGCCGGACAGGCCGAGCTTGGCTTCGGTCTTCTGGGCCAGGGCAAAGACGTTGGCTTCCTGCTTGTCCTTCGGCGCACGAACGCCGATGCCGAGCACCGGGATGCCGGCGTTGCAGGCGCTGAGGCCGGTGACCAGGCCCGCCTGGGTACCGGCGCTGCCGGTGGCGTGGACCAGATGATCGATGCGCAGCCCCATGTCGTTGGCCTGGGCCAGCAGTTCCAGGGCGGCATTGACGTAGCCCAGAGCACCGATCTCGTTGGAGCCACCGCCAGGGATGATGTAGGGCTTCTTGCCTTCACTCTTCAGACGATCGGCCAGGCCTTCCATCTCGGCGGCCATGTCGGCACCGCCCGGGCGCTTCTCGACGCTGGCGCCGTGGAGCTGATCAAGGAAGACGTTGCCGTTGTAGTTGTAGTTGGAGTCCTCGCTGCCGGTACGGTCTTCCAGCAGAATGTGGCACTCGAGCCCCAGCTTGCAGGCGGCGGCCACGGTCTGGCGGGCGTGGTTGGACTGGGTGGCGCCCTGGGTAATGATGGTGTCGGCGCCCTGTTCCAGGGCGTCGGCCATCAGGAATTCCAGCTTGCGGGTCTTGTTGCCCCCGGTGGACAGGCCGGTGCAGTCGTCGCGTTTGATCCACAGGCGCGGACCGCCGAGCAGCTTGCTCAGGTTGTCCATGGGCTCCAGCGGAGTGGGCATATGGCCGAGACGGACACGGGGAAAACGGGACAGGTGCATACGGGCCTCCAGGCGAGTCATTGTTGGCATTGGCGTGCTCTCTTGACGACCTACGTCGAAAGACACAGCAGGCCTGAAGGCCTGCCCTCGAGCGATCGCTTCCAAGTTAAGCCTCGCCTGGAACATGAGACCAATGCCAAGTTGCTCGCCAGCTGTTAAATTTTTGCATAGCCACTGCTTAGCCCCGGCCGCTCCCCACCAAGGCAGACCAAAACACCAATGAAGATCGAATGGATAGAGGATTTTCTCGAGCTTATCGAAGCGGGCACCTTTTCCCAGGCGGCCGAACGGCGCCACGTCACCCAGCCGGCATTCTCGCGCCGTATCCGCCAGCTGGAAGAGTGGCTGGGGGTGGCGCTGATCGATCGCAGCGCCTCGCGCCTGGAGTTGACCGCCCACGCGCGGGCGTACGAGCCCCAATTGCGAGAGTGGCTGGCACGCCTTTACGCCATGCGCAGTCGTCTCAGAAGCGATGCCCGCCAGGGGCCCAGGGCCATTCTGACCACCCAGCACACCCTGACCGTCAGCTACCTGCCGCGTCTATTGCGCCACCTGCGTCATCACGCGCCTGAGGTGGGACTGCAGATCACCTCATCCGACCGCAGCCAGTGCATCCACGACTTCGAGCAAGGCAAGGCCGACCTGTTGCTGTGTTCAGAGCTGGAAGGGGCTCCCCTGTTCAGTGGCAGCGATAGCGTCGAGCGGCTGTCACTGGGCGTCGAACGGCTGTTGCCGGTGTGTGCGTCGGATCATCACGGTGGTCTCATGCACGAACTCGAGGAAGGTCAACGACTGCCCTTGATCGGCTACGATCCGGACAGCTTTCTTGGCCAGGCCCTGGCGACGCCTTACCTGCTCGATGCCCAACGCCACTACGAGATCGAGCTGGTCTGCGAGACCGCCTTCACCATCGGCATTCGCCAACTCGCCCTGGCCGGTCTCGGCATCGGCTGGCTGCCCCACGGATTGATCGAGGAAGACCTCGAGAGCGGCAAGCTGATTTCCTTGCAGGAAATCCTCGGCGGCCCCTATCTGGAAGTGGCTTGCTATCGCCATCGTGACGAGACAGCGGTGGCAGCCCCCCTGTGGCACCTGCTGGAAGAGCGTCCTCCCGCGGTCTAGCACTCCCCCCAGCTCGAAGTCCCTCGATCTCGCACCTCAGCCGCCCTGAGGCGCGGCAGACAGCGTCAGCTCGATGGCGTCGTGGCGCCAGTACTCGTCGTCGCAGTCGATGGCACGGCCGTTCTGGTCGTGGTTGATGCGGGTGATGCGCTGGGCGGGGCTGCCGCGTACCGCGTTGAGCGCGCCGGCGGCGTCGCTGGAAAGTACACAGGTGCCGAGCTCGTAGCTGACCCGCCCGACCCGGATGCCGTACTCGCGGCGGTATAGCTCTGTCAGCGATTCCCGCGCCAGATCGAACTCCAGGATGGCGGGAAAGCAGCGCGGCAACAGATGGTGTTCCACGTAGAGCACCCGGCGCTCATCCACCAGCCGGGCACGACAGATGCGGTAGACGCGCTCGCCTTCGGCGAGTCCCAGCCGGCGGGCAACCGTGACGGGCGCGATCACTTCCTCGGCACTGAGCAACAGGGTTCGGGCGCTGCGCTGCTGGGATCGCACCATCTCGTGAAACGGCAGGCAGGCCAGCAGGTCGTAGCGAAGCCGTGGCGGCGACACGAACCAGCCGCGCCGATTCTCGCGATACACGCAGCCCTCCGCCTCCAGCTCATTGAGTGCCTCGCGCAGGGTGATGCGGGTGGTCTGGAGGCGCGCCATCATGTCTCGCTCGCTGGGCAGACGGCGATCGCCCCGTGTCGAGGCCAGGCTCAGCAAGGGCGCAAGACGCTCACGCAGGCGATGGGCGGGTGAGGCGTCGTGCGAGGTGTCGTCAGGGACAGTAGGCAAGGCGGACTCTCGAAGCTCTGACCAGGATCGTCGCCGAGCGGCTTCCGGCGGCGTCCAGCTTTCTGGTATAGACCAAAGAAGGTTCAACGTAGTTTCAGCAGTCTAGTGGCAAGCCGGTGACAACGCGATGACAGTGCTCGAACGAGTCGGGTTTTTCTTCCTCCACCTGGCACATATGAACTGAGACGAGACTGCCACGCAACTGACACGAGGCTGTCACGCTAGCTCCTTAGGGTGATCGTCAGCGGAAACTGATCTAGACCAGAAAGGCGCATCGGTTTCCGTCGACTTCACGCCCCTGACCCGGAGACCCTCTCGTGATCGTCACTTCTCTGCGTTACCCGACCCTGACCGCCCTGGCCTGCGCTGGCCTGCTGTCCACCGCCGCCCAGGCAAACACCGCCGAGCTTGAGTCACTGATCGAGGCCGCCAAGCAGGAAGGCCGCGTCGACAGCGTCGGCATGCCCGACACCTGGGCCAACTGGAAGGACACCTGGGCCGACCTGGAAAGCGTCTACGGCCTGGCGCACACCGATACCGACATGAGCTCCGCCGAGGAAGTCGCCAAGTTCAAGGCCGAGGGCGAGAACGCCACCGCCGATATCGGCGATGTCGGCTTCGCCTTCGGACCGATCGCGGTGCAGCAGGGGGTGACCCAGCCCTACAAGCCCACCACCTGGGACGAGATCCCCGACTGGGCCAAGGACGAAGATGGCCATTGGATGCTCGGCTACACCGGCACCATTGCGCTGATGATCAACAAGAACCTGGTGGAAGAGGACCAGCGCCCGAGTTCCTTCGCCGACCTGCGCGAGGGTGACTACTCGGTATCAGTGGGCGCCGTGGGCCAGGCTTCCCAGGCCAACAATGCGGTACTCGCCGCCGCCTACGCCGCCGATGGCGACGAGGGCAACCTGGCCCCGGGCCTCGAGCTGTTCGCCGAACTGGCCGAGCAGGGCCGACTGTCGCTGGCCGACGTGTCCATCGCCAACCTGGAGAAGGGCGAAGTGGAAGTGGCCCTGCTGTGGGACTTCAACGCCTTGAACTACCGCGACCAGATCGACCGTGACGCCTTCGAGGTGGTAATCCCCTCGGACGCTTCGGTGACCTCCGGCTACGCCACCATCATCAACACCCACGCCCAGCACCCCAACGCCGCCAAGCTGGCCCGTGAGTACATCCTGTCCGATGAAGGCCAGTTCAACCTGGCCGAGGGCTACGCTCGCCCGATCCGCGCCGAGCACCTGACCCTGCCCGACGATATCGCCGCCAAGCTGCTGCCCAACGAGCAGTACGCCAGCGCCCGTCCGATCCAGGACTTTGCCGCCTGGGAACAGAGCGCCAAGGTGCTGCCGCGCCAGTGGCAGTCCGAGGTGCTGATCCACCAGCAGTGATCAAGCGCTGAGGACAGCCCCGCTACAACGATCGACCGCTGAAGACAGTGCCCACGAGGCCTGTCTTCAGCGCATTCCACGCCATTTCGCGACAGTGCCGCGCCCTGTATTGCCGCGCGGCCGGGAGTCATCATGACCAGACCCGTCATACTGGTGGTGCTGGACGGCCTCAATCACGCCGTCGGCCATCACGCCATGGGCCACTTGAGCGCCCTGGTGGAGGCCGGCCGCGGCTACACCACCCACCTCGACTGCGAGCTGCCGGCCATGTCTCGGCCGCTCTACGAGTGCCTGCTGACCGGTGATCGCCCGGTGGACTCCGGGGTAGTGCACAACGACATCGTGCGCCGTTCCCACGGCACCAGCCTGTTCGACCTGGCCCGCGGCCAGGGCCTTGCCACCGCAGCGGCGGCCTATCACTGGGTCAGTGAGCTCTACGTCAAGGCACCCTTCGAGCGCACCCGCGACCGCTTCCTCGACGACCCGGCGGCGGCCATCCAGGCCGGCATCTTCTACTGGCAGGACCACTATCCGGATGATCACCTGTTCAGCGACGCCGAGGCCCTGAGGCAACGCCACGCGCCGGACTTCCTGCTGGTTCACAGCATGAACATCGACGACACCGGCCACCGTCACGGCGGCGACTCGCCCCAGTACAGAAACGCCGCCCGCCACGCCGACATCGCCCTGGCCGACTACCTGCCACGCTGGCTGGCCGACGGCTGCCAGGTGATGATCACCGCCGACCATGGCATGAACGCCGATCGCTCCCACTCGGGCCTGCTGGAAGAAGAACGCCGGGTGCCGCTGTGGCTGTTCGGCGATGCCTTTGCCGACCCCGCCGGACGGGTCATCCGCCAGACCCACCTGTGCGGCACCCTGGCAAGCGTCCTCGGGCTCTCCCACGACAAGCCCTGGCATCCCGAGCTGCTGGCCGCGACCAACACTGCCAGCGTCGCATCCACCGCGAACGCCACCTGCAACGAGGAGGCCGGATCGTGAAGGCGCCCCTACCGGCCTGGCTGTGGCTTGTGCCTTTCGCCGTGATATTCACCGCCTTCCAGCTGGCGCCGATGGCCTGGGTCGCGATCAGCGCCTTCAACGTCAACGGCGACTGGGGCCTTGGCCACTTTCAGGAGATCGCCCAATCGGCGTTCTTCCGCCAGGCGATCTGGAAGAGTCTGACCATCTCGCTGGTATCCAGCGCCATCGGCCTGGTCATCGCCACCCTGACCTGCCACGCCCTGGTGCGTTCCGGCGGACGCCTGAGGCGAGCGATGATCGCCTTCACCAACATGACCTCCAACTTTGCCGGCGTGCCGCTGGCCTTCGCCTTCATCATCCTGCTGGGGGCCAACGGCGTGCTGACACTGGCGCTTCAACGACTCGGCATCATCGAGGACGTGCGTCTTTACTCCACCGGCGGGCTGATCGTCATCTACACCTGGTTCCAGATTCCGCTGGGCATCCTGCTGCTGTTCCCGGCCTTCGCCGGCCTCAAGGCCGAATGGCGTGATGCCGCCAGCCTGCTCGGCGCCGGGCGCATCGCCTACTGGCAGCGCATCGGCCTGCCGGTGCTGTGGCCGGCCCTGGCCGGCACCTTCACGGTACTGTTCGCCAACGCCATGGGCGCCTACGCCACCGTCTACGCGCTGGTCAACACCAGCTACAACCTGATGACCATTCGTATCGCCAACCTGGTGGCCGGCGACCTGTTCCTCGAGCCCAATCTGGCAAGCGCCCTGGCGCTGATCCTGGTGCTGCTGCTGGTGCTGGTCACCCTGGTCCAGCAGTGGCTGTTGAGAAGGAGTGTACAGCATGGCTCACGCTGAAACCCTGCCGGCTCACCAGGGGCCAACCGCAGCGTCGCTGTCGGCGACCTTCAATCCCTACGCCTGGATCGTCGGCAGCGTCTTCGCGGTGCTGGCCCTGCCGCTGGTGGCGACCCTGGGTTACGCCCTGGCCACCCGCTGGGGCGCAACTCTGGTCCCCGATGGTCTGACCCTGGCCTGGTTCGTGGAGCTATGGACCACCCCGCGCTTTGTGGCCGCCTTCGCCCGGTCGCTGGCCGTCGCCGTGGGGGCCCTGGCGCTGTCGCTGGTGCTGGTGATGCCGGTGGCCCTGCTGGCCCACACCCGCTATCCGTGGCTTGACCGCTGGATGAACACCCTGATCCTGATGCCCTTCGCGGTGCCCCCGGTGGTGTCCTCGGTGGGGCTACTCAAGCTCTACGCTGGCGGCCCGCTGCCGCTGGTGGGCACCCCCTGGATCCTGATTCCCACCTACTTCACCATCGTGCTGCCGTTCATGTACCGCGCCATTGCCAACAGCCTGCGTGCGGTGGACGTGCAAAGCCTGATGGACGCCGCCCAGCTGCTGGGTGCCGGGCCGCTTAAAGCCTTCTTTCTGGTCATCCTGCCCAACCTGCGTGGCGGGGTGCAGATCGCCATCTTCCTGTCGTTTTCGTTCCTGGTCGGCGAATTCGTCTTCGCCAACATGCTGGTGGGCACCCGCTTCGAGACGCTGCAGGTCTACCTCAACAATATGCGCGGCGCCAGCGGTCACTTCACCAGCGCCCTGGTGATCACCCTGTTCGCCTTTACCCTGATCCTGACCTGGCTGGGCAATCGCCAGGCCGAGCACACCATCACGGAGGCCACACGATGATGGCTGCCACCACACCTGCCACCCAGCGCGCCGCCCCGTCTACGGTCCCGTCCACTATTCCGTCCTCGGTCCAGACCACGGCCCCGTCAGCGCCAGGCCACCAGGAAAGCGGCAACGCGGTCTCGCTGAGGGGGCTGGCCAAGCGCTTCGGCGAGACCTCGGTGTTCGCCGACATCGACGCCGATATCGCGCATGGCGAGTTCATCACCCTGCTGGGGCCGTCCGGCTGCGGCAAGTCGACCCTGCTGCGGGCCATCGCTGGGCTGACCTCGCTGGACGCCGGCAGCATCCACATCGGCGGTGACGAGATCACCCGCCTGCCGCCCCAGCGGCGCGGGGTCGGCATGGTGTTTCAGCACTATGCGCTGTTTCCCAACCTCAAGGTCGCCGACAACGTCGCCTTCGGCCTGCGCATGCAGAAGGTCCCCGGTGACGAGCGCGCGCGCCGGGTAGACGAGGTGCTGCGCCTGGTCGAGATGCAGGACCAGGCGCACAAGTTTCCCCACCAGCTGTCGGGCGGGCAATGCCAGCGGGTGGCACTGGCACGCTCGCTGGTGGTGGAACCCAAGGTACTGCTGATGGACGAGCCGCTGTCGGCGCTGGACGCCCGCATTCGTCGACATCTGCGCGACCAGATCCGCGAGATTCAGAAGACCCTCGGCCTGACCACCCTGTTCGTGACCCATGACCAGGAAGAGGCCATGTTGATGTCCGACCGGGTGTTCCTGATGCACCAGGGGCGGATCCTGCAAAAGGACACCGCCGAGGTGCTCTACACCCGGCCCCGGGACGAAAACGCCGCCGGCTTCATGGGCCACTACTGTCTGCTCGACGCCGTCGAGGCCGCGCCACTGCTGGGCTTTCGCAGCCAGGCCGGGCGTGTCGCGCTGCGCCCCGAGGCGCTCTATCTCAGCGTGCAGGGCCGCCCTTTGGGTGGCGAGCGGCCGGCGCGGGTGGGACCGGGCGTCAGCGGTCGTGTGCGTCGACATCGCCTGCTCGGTAACATCGTGCGCTACGACATCGACTGCGATGGCACCAGCCTCGCCGTCGATACCCTCAATCGCTCCGCTCGCAGCCTGCTGCCCGCCGGCTGCGAGGTGACGATCCACGTCGATCTCGACGAGGTCCAGGAGCTGGATGCATGAACGACCTGACGAGCCCTGTCACCATGACCACTGACGCCTGCCACGGCGACGCCGCCAAGGCCCCCGACGCGCCCATGACCCTGGCCCTGTTCGATCTCGACGACACCCTGCTCGACGGCGACATCACCGGACTATGGAGCCAGTGGCTGATCGATCTCGGCTGGATCGAGGACGGCGACGCCTACCGCGCCGCCTTCGCCGAGCATATGGCCGCCTACGCCGCCGGGACGCTCGACATGGAAGCCCATCTGGCGCTGTTGCTGACGCCGCTGGCCGGCCGCAGCGAGGCCGACGTCAGGCAACAGGTCGACGCCTTCCTCGAGGCCGAGGTGGTGCCCCGGCTCTTCCCCCAGGGCCACGAACGCCTGGCCTGGCACCGTGACCAGGGCCATCGGGTGGTGATCATCTCGGCCTCGCCGATCCACGTGGTCGGCCCGCTGGCCGAGCGTCTCGGCGCCGATCAGGCGCTGGCCACCGCCCTCGAACTCGACTCGCGCAGGCGCTACACCGGCAAGGCCGAGGGCATCCGCACCTTCCAGGGCGGCAAGCTCGAGGCGCTGTGCGAGTGGCTGGCCGAACACACTCCGGTGGAGAGCTTCGGCTACTCCGACTCGCGTAACGACCTGCCCCTGCTGGAATTCGTCGACCGTCCCTTCGCCATCAACCCGGACCCGACGCTTGACGCCACCGCCCGCGAGCGCGGCTGGCCGGTACAGTGGTGGCGGCAGGTCGACTGAGCGTGGAGGCACCGGGCGGAAGAGGTTAGGCTGTTACCTACTTTCTAATCTACAACGAGCCGTCCGTATGACCTCTCCTGCCACCATCGCCCTGCTGGGCACCGGTATCATGGGCCTGCCCATGGGCCGTCATCTGATCCGTGCAGGCTTCCCCCTGCGTGCCTGGAATCGCAGCATCGACAAGGCAGCCCCGCTGGGCGAACTTGGCGCCACTCTGGCCGAGACACCCATCGAGGCAGCGGCAAACGCCCAGGCGGTGGTGATGATGGTAAGTTCGGGCGCGGTATGCGAGACGCTGCTGTTCGGCGACGACGGCATCGCCCGTCAGTTGTCTCCCGGTACCCTGCTCATCGTGATGTCGACCATTGGCCACAGTGAAGCAATCGCCTTGGCCGAACGCTGTCGCGAGCTTGGCCTTGGCTGGGTGGACGCCCCGGTCTCCGGCGGCGAAAAGGGCGCGCGCGAAGGATCTCTTTCGATCATGGCCGGAGCAGACGCCGCCGATTACGACAGGGCAAAGCCCATTCTCGAGGCCATGGGGCATCCCCTGCATATTGGCCCGGCAGGCAGCGGCGCCCTGGCCAAGCTGGTCAATCAGTTGACGGTGGCCAGCACCATCGCGGCGGTGTCGGAAGCCCTGGTGCTGGCCGAAGCCGGCGGCGCCGACCCCGCCAAGGTGCGCCAGGCCATGCTGGGGGGCTTCGCCTACTCGCGGATTCTCGACCAGCATGGCCAACGCATGCTGGACGGCGACTTCGCGCCCGGCGGCCCGGCAAGGCATCAGCTGAAGGACACCCGCGCGGCCTGCGACGTCGCCCGGGAACTCGGCCTCGACTTGCCGCTGCTTGAGTTGACCGACCGCCTGTTCGGCGATCTGGTCAACGCAGGTGGTGCCGACCTCGACCACAGCGCCCTGCTGCTCGAGGTCCGGCGACGCAACGGCATGGACGCCGGCGAACTCGACCGCAACGGCTGACGGACGGCGAGCCCGCCTGGCGTTATCGGCTATTGGCTGAACGGCTATTGGCTGCTCGGCGCATGGCCATCCTCCCCCTGCCCCTCTTCCAGGCGCTCGACGATAAAGGTCGCCATGGCAGCCGCGGCCGGCGACAGGCTGCGACCGGCCAGGCGCACCAGGCCCACCTGGCGCTCTACCACCGGGCACTCCAGCGGAACGAACCTCAGCCGCTCGTACTCCTCGGCAAACGCCAGTCGCGGCAGGGTGGTGATGCCGAGCCCCGCCACCAGGCTGGCGGTCAGCGAGATCATGTTGGAGATAAAGAAGGTGGGACTCGCCAGCAGCGCCTCGGCCTCGGTGCCCTCGAGCAGCCGCGAGGTACCGTTGCCGATCAGGGTCTCGCCGGCAAGCTCGCGCCAGTGCAGGCTCTCGCGCCCGGCGAAGGGATGGTCATCGCGACATACCACCCCCACCTTGTCGCGCAGCAGTGGGGTAAACGCCAGGGCGTCATCAGGCTGCCACAGGCTGGATAGCCCGATATCCACCTCCCCCCCCAGCACCTGCTCGCGCACGAAGTCGGCGTTGCCGTCGTGCAGCGCCACGCGGATGCCCGGATAGCGCTCGACGAACTCCGACAGCAAGCTCGGCATCAGGCGGCTGGCCACCGACGGTACCGCTGCCATGTCCAGATGCCCCGCCTGACGCTCGACCTGGGCGAGCAGGTCGCGGCTCAGGCGATCATGCTGGAGGATCAGCTCGCGAAAGCGCGGCACGCAGTACTCGCCGAAGGGGGTGAGGCTCGCCTGGGCACCCTTCTCGAACAGCGCCTCGCCAAGGCGCGCTTCCAGCTCGCGCACCGCCATCGACACCGCCGGCTGGCTGCGGTGAAGCTGGCGCGCGGCGGCATGAAAGCCGCCGTGGTCGACGATGGCCAACACGTAGCGCAGCGGCTGGATCTTGAGGTCGGGGAGCATGGCATTTCCTCACACGGGCCGTCACACAGGCCGTCACACAGACAGGCGGTAAGTCTTACTTATCATATGCTCGTTATTATTGATTATCTTTATTTTGATGGCTCTCCTAGGCTGTGTCGCATTCGTCACAGGAGGTCATCATGTCTCAGCAGTCAGCCTACCCACTCTTTATCGACGGCCAGTGGATCGACGGCGTCGACCAGATCGAGAACCGCAGCCCGTCGGATACCAGCGACCTGATCGGCGTCTACGCCCAGGCTTCGACCGAGCAGGTCAAGGACGCCATCGCCGCCGCCCGCCGGGGCGGCCGCGAATGGGCCAAAAGCGGCCTGGAGCAGCGCTACGGCGTGCTGATGGCGGTGGGCGACGAGCTGATGGCGCGCAAGGCCGAGCTCGGCGAGCTGCTGGCCCGTGAAGAGGGCAAGACCCTGGCCGAGGCCGTCGGCGAGGTCCACCGCTCCGCCCAGTTCTTCCACTACTACGCCGCCGAGGTGCTGCGCCAGATCGACGAGCGCGCCGAGTCGGTGCGCCCCGGCGTGGAGGTGGAAGTCCGCCGTGAGCCGGTGGGGGTGGTCGGCGTCATCAGCCCCTGGAACTTCCCCATGGCCACCGCGGTGTGGAAGATCGCCCCGGCGCTGGCCTTCGGCAATGCCGTCGTGTTCAAGCCGGCCAACCTGGTCCCGGGCAGCGCCTGGGCGCTGACCGAGATCCTCAGCCGCCAGGCGCTGCCCGCCGGCACCTTTAACCTGATCATGGGGCCGGGCTCGAGCGTCGGCGACGCCCTGATCTCGAGTCCCGAGATCAACGCCCTGACCTTTACCGGGTCGCTTGAGGTCGGTCGCCGGGTGGCCGGCGCCACCGCCGCCAACCTGGTCAAGTGCCAGCTCGAGATGGGCTCGAAGAACGCGCTGATCGTGGCCGACGACGCCGATCTCGACCTCGCCGTGGAGGCCGCCTTCAACGGCGCCTACTCCGGCACCGGCCAGAAGTGCACCGCCTCGTCGCGCTTGATCGTCACCGAGAAGGTCCACGACGCCTTCGTCGAGCGACTGATCGAGCGCCTGAAGCAGGTACGTGTCGGCCCCGCCCTGGAAGACGGCGTGCACATCGGCCCGGCGGCCGACGCCCGCCAGCTTGCCTCCAACCTGGCATGGGTCGAGCGCGCCCAGGCCGACGGCGCCCGGCTGGTGTTCGGCGGCGAGCGCGTCAGCGCGGCAAGCGACGGCTACTTCATGGCACCGGCGCTTCTGGTGGATACCACCAACGACATGGCCATCAATCGCGAGGAGGTGTTCGGCCCGATCGCCTGCGTGATCAAGGTCGCCGACGCCAACGAGGCCATCGAGGTGCTCAACGACACCCACTTCGGCCTGACCGCCGGCATCATCACCGACTCGCTGAAGCTTGCCAGCGAGTTCAAGGCCCGCGCCGAGACCGGCTGCGTGATGGTCAACCTGCCCACTGCGGGCACCGACTACCACGTGCCCTTCGGCGGCCGCAAGGCGTCGAGCTTCGGCCCCCGCGAGCAGGGCCGCTACGCCCGCGAGTTCTACACCGTGGTCAAGACCTGCTACGTCAAGGCCTGAGGAGAGACGTCATGTCCCGAGAAATGCTGACCGTCGACGGCCTGCAGTACTCCAACTGGTCGCGGGAGATCTTCGAGCAGATGCGCGAGGGCGGCCTGGACGCCGTCCACGCCACCCTGGTCTACCACGAGACCACCCGCGAGACGCTGTCGCGCCTGGGCGAGTGGAACCGCCGCTTCGAGGCCCATGCGGACCTGATCATGCCGGTGCGCGGGCCCGGCGATATCGCCAGGGCCCAGGCCAGCGGGCGCATCGGGGTCTTTCTCGGCGCCCAGAACTGCTCGCCCATCGAGGACGATATCGACATGGTCGAGGTGATGCGCGATCTCGGCCTCTTGATCATGCAGCTCACCTACAACAACCAGAGCCTGCTGGCCTGCGGCTGCTACGAGGCAGAAGACAGCGGTATCACCCGCTTCGGGCGCCAGGTGATTCGCGAGATGAACCGGGTCGGCATGGTCATCGACATGTCCCACAGCGCTGAGCGCTCGACCCTCGAGGCCATCGAGCTGTCGAGCCGTCCTGTGATCATCTCCCACGCCAACCCCGAGAGCTTCCACCCGGCCAAGCGCAACAAGTCCGACCGGGTACTCAGGGCCATCGCCGAGTGCAACGGCCTGCTGGGCTTCTCGGCCTACCCCTTCCACCTGCGCAACGGCCCGGACTGCACCCTTGCCGAGTACTGCGAGATGATCGCCCGCACCGCCGACCTGATGGGGGTCGAACACCTGGGCATCGGCACCGACCTGTGTCAGAACCAGCCCACCTCGGTGCTCGACTGGATGCGCAACGGCCGCTGGTCCAAGGACATGGACTACGGCGAGGGCAGCGCCACCAACGCCGGCTGGCCGCGGCCACTGGCCTGGCTCAAGGACAGTCGCGACTTCCCCAACCTGATACAGGGCCTGCGCGACGTCGGCATGAACGAGGACGAAGTGGCCGGCATCATGGGCCGCAACTGGGTGGCGCTGCTGGAGCGCGCCGCCACGCCTCAGGGGATCGCCAAGGTCGCCTGAGGCGGCACTCGGAACAGCCCCCGACCAGTCCTCGACCAGCCCTCGACCAACCCTGGACCAGCCATCCGTCAGCCACCGACCCGCCGGCATCCCAGATTTCAACAACAACCGAATGCCTGCGGCCATCAATCACCATAACAGGCACCGCCCCGACGGTGCCGCACGCCAGAGGTTCATGCCATGACCACCTCCACCACCGGCACCTCGTCACCCGCCGATCGCTCGGCGCCAGCCACCGGGGACTTGCCCGCCGGCCAGTATCGCCTGGGCGACCCCGTCGTGCTCTGTCTCAGTATCGGTTTCATCCTGCTGTTCGTTGGCCTGTCGCTGTACGACATCGACGGCGTCGCGGGGGCCATCGGCACGGGCTTCGCCTGGACCGCCAAGGCGCTCGGCAGCTACTTCCAGATCCTCTTGCTGCTGACCTTCTTTATCGCCATGGGGCTGATCGCCACCCCGGCGGCGAGTGCACGCATCGGCAACACCCGCACGCCGGAACTGTCCACCTTCAAGTGGGTGTCGATCATCATGTGCACCCTGCTGGCAGGGGGCGGGGTGTTCTTCGCCGCCGGCGAGCCGATCTACCACTTCGTGGTCACGCCGCCGGCCTTTGCCGGCAGCGCGGCCATCGAGGCCGGCAGCGACTCCGCCATCGCCCCGGCCCTGGCCCAGTCGTTCATGCACTGGGGCTTTCTGGCCTGGGCGGTGCTCGGCAGCCTGACCGCGGTGGTGCTGTCCCACGCCCACTATGACAAGGGCCAGCCCTTGCAGCCGCGCACCCTGCTCTATCCGGTACTCGGCGAGCGGCTGATGAAGGGCCCGCTGGGCGGCGTGGTCGACGCCCTGTGCGTGATTGCGGTGGTGGCCGGTACCGTCGGGCCCATCGGCTTTCTTGCCACCCAGGTCAGCTTCGGTCTGCATGAGCTGTTCGGCGTGGCCAACACCTACATGACCCAGTTGATCATCCTGATCGGCCTCGGCGCGGTCTACGTCACCTCGGCGGTTACCGGCATCGACAAGGGCATCCAGATCCTGTCGCGCTTCAACGTCTTCCTGGCGCTCGCCATCGCCGCGGTGATCTTCCTGTTCGGGCCGACGCTGTTCATGGTCAACGCCTTCACCCAGGGCTTCGGCGAGTACCTGACGTCGTTCTTCGCCATGTCGACGATGACCGCCCAGAGTGCGCCGGACTGGTGGATGCAGTGGTGGACGGTGTTCTTCTTCGCCTGGTTCATCGGCTACGGCCCGCTGATGGCGATCTTCGTCGCGCGCATCTCCAGGGGCCGCACGATTCGCCAGATGGTGCTCACCGTGGCGGTGCTGGCACCGGTGGCCACGGCCATCTGGTTCACCCTGCTGGGCGGTTCCGGCATCTTCTACCAGATGACCGGAGCCATCGACCTGACCGAGGCGCTCAACAACTTCCAGTTCGACGTGGCTACGCTGACCGTGGCCCAGGCGCTGCCCGGCGGTACCGTCATGGCGGTGGCGATCCTGGTGTTGACCACCATCTTCGTCGCCACCACCGGTGACTCCATGAGCTACGCCATCGCCGTGGTCGGTGCCGGCCACGACGAGCCGAGCCCTCTGGTTCGTGCCTTCTGGGGCATCGCCATGGCGCTGATGGCGGCTATCCTCCTGTACATGGGCGCGGGGCAGATCAGCGCCCTGCAGCAGTTCATCGTGCTGACCGCCATCCCGGTGTCGCTGGTGCTGCTGCCGTCGCTGTGGACCGGCCCCCAGGCCGCCCTCGCCATGGCCCGCGCCCAGGGCATCACCAGCCACAAAGCCAGCGCTACAGGGGAGGCCTGAGATGAGACGCGAAGACCTCGCCAGCCGCCTTTCCGACGTCGAGCAGCGCCTGCGTCTGCGCGCGCCCGACGAGGTGATGCAGCTCGATCGCCTGGGCAGCCTGCACGCCAGCCGGCTGAGCTTCGTGCGTAGCCTGGTGCGCCAGATGGCGCGCCAGCGCTGGCAGATCAGCACCACCCGCTTCGAGCTCGACGCCGAAGGCCACGGTGTCGCCATCTATCGTCTGCAGACGCCCCAGGCCCGCTACCATGGGGTGATCTTTTCCCAGCCACTGGACGACGCCGCCCGCTCCGACCGGGTCATCGCCGAGGCCTGGGACGTCACCTTCGGCGTGGTCGAAGGTGACGTGGACGACTCCCTGCTCGAACAGATGGCCGCCAATGTGCCGCTGCAGGAGGCCGGGCGCCAGCATCCACGTCTGCTGGTGCTGTCCCGGGCCAACCGCAGCCTCAGAAACTTCGCCGCCTTTCTCGACGCGCTGTGCGCCGGGCGCCAGCCCGACCCGGCCTGGCTGACCCGGGTCGGCTATCTGTATCGCACCACCGCGGTCTACGGAAACGGCAAGTTCGGCATCGCCGACTTCGATCGGCTGAAGCACAACCCGGACTTCCAGCGTCCCTTCTCGGCCCAGATGCTGGCGGTCTACCTGCTGCGCCACTTCTCCATCGAGCAGATCGAGCATATGGCCCGTGCCCGGGCGCCGGGCAGCGCCGTCGCCATGGCAGCGCCGCTGCGCCGCTATCTGGGCATCGGCAATTCCACCGGACTGGGCATGGCGCCCTTTCTGATCAACCACCCGCAGCTGATCCAGCGCTGGGTCGAGAGCCGCGAGAAGGCGCTGGCCCAGGTCAGTGGTCAGGTCCCTGGTGAACCGGAGCGACAGCGCCTGGTGGCGCTTGTCGCCCGGGCCGAGCGCCACCTGGCCCAGACCGTGACCGAGGATAGCGAGCAGAGCGCGCGCAACCGCGAGACCGCCAGCGCCCTGCCGGCGGTGCGCGCCTGGCTCGAGCAGGTACCACTGGCCGAGGAGCTGTGGCAGGAGTTGATCGACTGGAGCCGCCAGACCCTGAGCCTGGAAGCCCAGGAGCTGATCCACACCCTGCTGCTTGAGCTCTACCCGGAGATCGTCGATCCCTTCGAGGACCAGATGGGGGTCGAGGAGGGCCTGGAGCTGACCCCGGACATGCCGCTGGTCAGACTCAAGCAGTTGATCGAGACCCACTACGACTGGGCCCTGCGTCATGACTTCGGCGACCCCGAGGAGCGCTACTGGTTCTGGTATCGATCGGTCGAGAAGGAGGAGCCGCGCCTGGGCGTGCGCGACGTCGAACCCGGCGCCGACCGTGAACTGAAGCTCGCCATCGCGCCTCGGGTGGCCGATACCCATGGGGTCATCGACGACTTCCTCAGCGCCCATCCGCGCGCCCTGGTGGTGGAGTTCCTGATTCACCACCCGCGTCACAAGGACATCATCCGGCGCATCCAGAGCATGGCCGAGACGCCCTTCGGCGAGATCCGCGCCAACCTGTGGGCCCGCGAGATGAAGCCAATGCACCTGCTTCGCACCAAGCTGTCGTTCTTCGGCGCCAGTCGCTTCGATCCCAAGTCCGATCGCTGGGTGCGCATCACCCTGTTCCAGGGCGCACCATTGGTCGAGGAGCTCAACGCCGAGCCCAGCGACCTGATCGACTTCGACGACTGGAGCTTCCCGCTGGAGCCCGACCAGGACGCCGCCGGCACGCTCAAGGAAGCCGATGCCCAACCCCGCCAGCACGCCGGAGCCAACTCATGAAGGTGTCTTACAACGAACTCCAGGGACTCTGCCGCAAGGCCTTCCAGGCCATGGGCTTCGAGGACGGAGACGCCAGCGACGCCGCCGACATGGTGGCCTGGATGCAGCTCTACGAGCTCGGTGGACTGGCGGCGCTGGGACGAGGCCTCGACTTTCTGCTCGCGGATCAGGGCGAGCGCCCCCCGGAACTCGTCTACTCGGACGGCGACCTGGCGGTGCTCGACAGCCACGGCGCCAGCGTGCTCAAGAGCTCGACCCTGGCACTGGAGCTGGGCTTTGCCAAGGCCCGGGCGCGAGGCCTTGCGGTGATCAAGATCCGCCACTGCCACAACCGCCAGTTGATCATGGGCTACCTGGCGCGGCTGGCCGGGCGCGGGATGAACGTCACCGCCTTCTGGCGCAATGCCCAGGCGCCTGACGGTGAGGCCCGGACCGCTGGCGCAGAGCAGGCGGCAGCCACCCCGCTGATCGAGCAGGTGGTGGGCTTTCGTGCGGGAAGTTCGGTGCCGGAGATCCGCGTCTACGCGGTGCACGAGGTGCCCGAGGAAAACGAACCCAACGACGGGGTGACGCTGATCATGGCCAACCACGTGGACCTGCTGCCGTCGCTGCGCTCCGAGTATCAGCTCGACCTGCTGGCCCGTCACCAGGAGTCCGACCTGCTGGCTTGCCGCGAGCGTGCCATGCAGCAAGGCATCGAGGTCGACGACGGCCTGTGGGCGCAGCTCAAGGCGCTGGCCACCCGGCTGCTGGTGGAGTCTACCGAGGCCTCTCGCAGCGGCGCCGGCGCCGGCACCCACGACAACGACTGACACACAACCCTCACCCCTTGGCACTCTACTTTGCCCTACTACCCCCGACTTCCAACGTTCGAGGATACCCCATGGTTCACCCGGTCAAGACCGAGCTGTTCGCCTCCCGCGCCCCACTGTCCTGGGCCAGCGTCGGCAACGGCATCCTGTTCACCGCCCAGATCCCCATCGACAAGAGCGGCGAGGTGGTCGACGGCGGCATCGAGGCCCAGACCCGCCAGACGCTGGACAATCTGGTACACACCCTCACCTGCGCCGGTGGCGGCGTTGAATCGCTGACTCAGGTATTGATCTACGTGACCCGACGCGAGGACCTTGCCACGGTCAACCGGGTCTACGCCGAGTACGTCAGCGAGCCCTACCCCAACCGCGCGGCGGTGATCGTCTCTGGCTTCGCCCGGGAAGAGATGCTGGTCGAGATGGTGGCCTACGCGGCGCTACCGGTGACGCCATAGCCGCCAATTGCACCGTAGCCGCCGATGGCACGAATGGCCGAACCCCCGACACCAACGAGCCCTCCGATGGAGGGCTCGTCGCATGGTGGGCTCGTCGCATAGCGGGCTTTCACGCCTCTCGTCTTCCCCCCGCGGGAGGTCGACTCCGCCGGTGCTATTTCTCGAAGTAGCGGGCCCACAGCGCCTGGTAGTCGCCGTCGTCCTTGAGCCCCTGGATGGCCTCGCTGAACGCGACGGCCAGTTCCCGATCGCGCTGGCGGAAGGCGGCGCCGACGCCGGGCCCGTAGATCGACTCGGGGCCGGTCACCAGCTCGCCCTTGCGCGCAAAGCGCTCATCACTGAACAGCCGCTCCTGGGCCAACGGGAAGGCGGTAAAGACCAGGTCCAGCCGGCCGGTAAACATGTCGTTGACCACGCCGCCGGAGTCCGAATAGCGACGAATGTCCGCCTCGCCGTGGTAGGTGGTCACGTACTCGTCCTGGATGGTGCCTTGCTGCACACCGATGGTCATCTCCGACAGGTCGCCTTCGGGATCGATCTCTGCGTCGGCCTGACCGACCCACACCGAGGGCACCTGATAGTAGGGATCGGAGAACAGCACCTGTTTCGCGCGTTCCTCGGTGATGTTCATGGCCGAGGCGATCAGGTCGTACTTGCGCGCCAGCAGCCCCGGAATGATGCCGTCCCAGCCCTGCTCGACCCACTCGCACTGGCGCTGCATGCGCTCGCAGGCGGCCTCGACCAGCTCGACCTCGAAGCCGGTCAGGCTGCCGTCGGGCAGCTTTTCCTGGTACGGCGGATAGGGCACGTCGACACCGATGCGCAGCGGGCGATCATCGGCCTGGGCGGTGGTGGCAACAGCGGCGCTGGCGCCAGCAAGGGCCATCGCCAGGCCAAAAGAGGCAGACAGCAAAGCGTTAATTTTCATGGTCGTTTCTCGCTCTATTGTGATTGTGTGGTCAGGTGATCGGAGGGCGCCAGTGCCAGCTCGCCCAAAGTGATGGAGGTCAACGGTGGGCGAATGCGGTAGTAGCCGACCTCGTCCATGTCGCGGCCCTGCTCGCGGGCCATCAACCGCGACACATTGGTGCCGCATAGCCGTCCCTGGCAGGGGCCCATGCCACAGCGGGTGAAGGCCTTGAGCTGGTTGGGCCCGGCAGGCCCCGCTCCCAGCGCTGCCTTGAGCTGGGCCCGGCTCACCCCTTCGCAGCGACAGATCAGGGTCTCGCCGGGCTGTCGCTCGACCCAGTCCGCCGGTGGGGTGAACAACGCATCCAGCAGACGTCGACCGGACAGATCCTGGCGGCGTCGACGCCTCAGCGCGGCGCTTTCCCTGGCGACCGCCCGGCGGTTATCGGCGTCTGGTATCGGCGCCGCGGCGCCTTTTGCATCGGCTGTCGTGTCCAGCGGGTCAGCCATCAGGTCGTTCAGCACGGCCAGCGCCGCCAGTCGCCCTTCGCGTTCGGCGTTCACAGCGCCGCCGATGCCACCGCCGTCACCGGCCAGCCACACCCCCGGGCGCACCGACAGGTCGTCGCGACGATCGGGCACGAACGCCTGCTGCGCCTCCTGCCAACGGTGCTCGATGCCCAGCCCTTGGGGGAGCTGCGGCTCGGGCACCACCCCCATATGGGTCAACAGCCAATCGGTCTTGAACTTGTGCTCGTCGCTGTCGCCACGCCGGCGATAGCGCACCCCGGTCAAGCGCTGGTCACCCTCGGCAGCCAGCGACTGGACGCCACGCACGATCGGCACCCCAGCGCGCCT
>NZ_JAMXRY010000005.1:0-154495 GCF_024124525.1 Halomonas sp. OfavH-34-E
CTTGGCCATGGAGGCCGAACTGCAGCGCAACCTGCTGGCCGGGCGCGAGCAGCGAGAAGCGACCCGGGCACGCCTGGACGGGCGCCCACCGCGCTTCGATTGAGCGCCGGCGGCCTATGCCGCAAGCCAACGACAAGGCCCTCGCGGGTATCGCCCGCGAGGGCCTTGTCTTGCAGTCACCTTCCGATAGGGGTCAGGTTCCGGTAGGCCCCTCGACTGGCGACGGAGGATGGATACGGAACAGGGTGGCGTAGATCACCGGCAGGATTACCAGGGTCAGCAGGGTGGCCGCACCCAGACCGAACACGATGACCACCGCCATGGAGGCGAAGAAGGCGTCGCCGAACAGCGGGATCATGCCCAGCATGGTGGTGATCGCCGCCATGGATACCGGCCGTACCCGACTGATGGCGGCGGCCATCACCGCATCGAAGGGCGCCTCGTACAGAGGCATCTGGATCTTGATCTCCTCGACCAGCACGATGGCGTTCTTGAGCACCATGCCGACCAGGCTCAGGGTGCCGAGCAGCGCCATGAAGGTGAAGGGGGCGTTGAAGGTCAGAAGACCGCCGACGATACCGATCACGGTCAAGGGCACGATGGCCCAGATCGCCAGCGACTGGCGCAGGTTGCCGAACAGCAGCATGGTCAGGATGAACATGCCGAGGATGCCTAGCGGCAACAGCTTGAACAGCGCCTTCTTGGCGTCACGCGAGGTCTCGTCCTCGCCGCCCCAGCCCAGGTGGTAGCCCTCGGGGAGATCGATGGCCTCGATCTGGGGCTTGAGCCGCGCAAGGATGTTGGCCGCCGTCTCGCCGGACAGCGGTAGCGGCTCGGCGTAGACCGCCAGCATGCGCTGACGGTCGCGACGCTTGATCAGCGGATCATGCAGCTGGGTCTCGAGCGGCCCCAGCACACTGCCGGCGCTGATGTAGGTCTGCTGCTCGGCGCTCCAGACGTTGAGGCTGGCGATGTCGTTGAGGCCGTAGCGCTCTTGCCGTTCATCGCGCAGCACGATGGGGATCAGGTCGGAGCCCTCGCGGTAGACGCCGGCCATCTGGCCGTCGTTGTGGATCAGCAACGCCTGGTGCAGCGCCTGGCGGGTGACGCCGACGCGCCGCGCCTGCTGCTCGAGAAACTCGGGCGTCAGCTCCTCGACCCGATTTCCCCAGGACAGGCGGATACTGTCGACGAAGGGATCGGCGCGGAACACCTCGCTGACCTCGGTGGCGAGGTTGCGCAGGGTATCCGGGTCCGGGCCGTAGAGGCGTGCCTCCAGGCTGGCCTTGGCCGAAGGGCCGACCTGCAGCGCCTGGACCTTGTACTGGACCTCGGGGTAGTCATCGCGCAGCAGGGTGATGATCTCGGCCATGCGCCTGGCCCGGCTGTCGAGATCCTCGGTCTCGACAATCAGCTGGCTGTAGCTCGGATAGCGGTCCTCGGGCGAGTAGGTCAGGGTGAAGCGCTGGGCGCCGCCGCCGATCACGCTGGTCACGTGGGTGACCTGGTCCATCGTCGCCACCTGGGCCTCCAGGCGCGAGGCCACCCGCTCGCTCTCGAGAATGTCGGTGCCCTCAGGCATCCACACATCGACGAAGAACAGCGGTGTGGTGGAATCCGGGAAGAAGGCGTTCTTGATGTTGGAGGACAGCGCGAAGGCGCCGACCAGCAGGCCCACGCAGACCGCGATGGTCAGCCAGCGAAAGCGAATGCCCTTGTCGACCAGCCAGCCGAACAGCTGGAAGATCACTCCCTTGTAGGGATCCTCGTGACTGTCGCCGTCGCCTATCTCACGATCCTTGAAGAAGATGTCGAAGAAGAAGGGGGTCAGGGTCAGGGCGGTGATCCAGCTCAACAGCAGCGAATAGAACAGCACCCAGAACAGCGAGCCCACCAGTTCGCCGGTGGCGTCCGGCGACAGGCCGATGGGGGCGAAGGCGGTGATGGCGATGGCGGTGGCGCCGAGCAGCGGCAGCCAGTTCTGGCCGGCCACCTCCTTGGCCGCCTCGAGCTTGCTCTTGCCCTTGCCAAGGCCGATCAGCATGCCCTCGGTGACCACGATGGCGTTGTCCACCAGCATGCCCAGGGCAATGATCAGGGCCCCCAACGAGACCTTCTGCAACTGCAGGCCGTGGGCGGCCATCAGCATCAGCGTGCCGAGGATGGTGATCGACAGGATCAGCCCCATCAGAAGGCCGGAGCGCAGGCCCATGAACACCAGCAGCACCACGATGACGATGCCCACCGACTCCATCAGGTTGATGACGAAGCCGGACACCGCCTCCTTGACCACCTGGGGCTGGTGGTAGACCGGGGTCAGCTGCATGCCCAGCGGCAGGCGGGATTCCAGTTCGGCCAGGCGGGCGTCCACCGCCTCGCCGACCTTGACCACGTTGACCCCGGACACGAACGACAGGCCAAGCGAGATCGCCGGCTTGCCGTCGGCATGGTAGAGCTGACCGGGACGGTCGGTGAGCGCGCGCGTCACCGTGGCGATGTCGCCCAGGTGCACCGGGTTGGCGCCGGGGCGACCGACGATCAGGTCCTCCAGCGCCTCGACGCTTCTGAATTCACCGCTGGGCTGCAGCGAGATGATCTTGCCGTGTCGACGCACGCTGCCGGCGTCGGCTACCGCGTTCTGGGCGTTGAGCAGGCCGATCAGTGCATCCGGGGGAATGTTCAGAGCCTGCATGCGCTCGCGGTTGAGCGAGATGGTCACCTGCTCCGGGCGATCGCCGGCGATCACCACCTTCTTGACGCCCTCGATCAGGCGCAGTTCGCGCTGCAGGAAGTCGGCCTGATTCTTCAGGTCGTAAAGGCTGTAGTCATCGCCGGACAGGTTGAACAGCAGACCGTAGACGTCGCTGAAGTCGTCCACCACCAGCGACTCCGAGGTGCCGGGGGGCAGGCCCGCCTGGGCGTCGCCGATCTTGCGCCGAAGCAGGTCCCAGTACTGGGGCAGGGCAGTGCCCTGGACGTCGGTGTCGAGCTCCACGGTGATCTGGGAGAGCCCGGCGCTGTTCACCGAGCTGACCCGCTTGAGGTTGGGGATCTCCTGGATCGCCTTTTCCAGGCGCAGTGTCACCTCTTCTTCGACCTGCTGCGGGTTGGCGCCGGGGTAGGCGGTGCTGACCAGCGCCATGCGGATGGTGAAGTCGGGAAACTCCAGCTGCCCCAGGCCCAGAAAGGAGACGATACCGCCCACCGACAACAGGATCGTGACCATCCAGCTGATGGTCTTGTTGCGCAGAAAATAGCCGACCATGACCTAGAGCCCCTCTTCCTGGGTCCAGGCGGTGACGCGAAGACCTTGGCGCATCAGATGGGCGCCGGCGCCGACCAGTCGGTCGCCGGCCGCCAGATCGCCGGCGATGAAGATGCCGTCGTCGCTGGCGGTGCGGACCTGTACCGGTACCGCTTCCACCTTGCCCGAGGCTTCGTCGTCGGCGATATAGCGCCACACCACCGTGGCCTCGGGGTCGTCCTCCAGCGTGACCACGGTGCCCAGCGGCACCCGCCACAGGCCGTCGCTTTCGCCGGTCAGGGCGTTGAGGTCCATCGATACCACGGCGCTCATGCCGGCCAGCACGTAGACGTCGTCCGGCGTCGGCAGGGTCAGGGTGACGGTGTAGCTGAGGGTGCCGCTGGAGGCGCGGGTATCGTGCTCCTTGTAGCGCGCGGGGAAACGACGCTCGTCATCGCCGAAGCGCACCCAGGCGACGCTGTCGGCCTTCTCGAGGGCGGCACGCACGCGTTCCAGATCGAGCTGGCGGATCTGCTGTTCGGGCAGGTCGAAGGTCACGTCGATATTGCCGGGCTGCTGCAGCACCGCGATGGTCTGCTGGGGGGCCACCACCTGGAAATTGTCCACCGGCACGCTGGCGATGACGCCGTCGAAGGGCGCCTTGAGCTCGGTGTAGCCGAGCTGGTCCTTGGCCAGGTCGAACTGGGCCTGGGCCGACAGGAAGGCCGCCCGGGCTTCATCGAAGGCGGCGCGGCTGATGGCACCTTTTTCCAGCGATATCTGCATGCGGCGGTAGGTCGCCAGCGCCAGGTCGTAGCTTGACTGGGCGTTGGACAAGGCGTTGCGGGCGTCGCGGTCGTCGAGCAGGGCGATACGCTCGCCACTGGTGACCGCCTGGCCGGCCTGGATGTTCAGCTCCTTGAGTTCCCCGCCGATGCGAAAGGCCAGGTCGGTGCGTTCGGAGGCCTCGACCACACCGGGGTAGCGAGTCAGGGAGCGATTGCCCATCTCGTCCAGGGTGAGCAGCTTGACCGGGCGGGTGACCTGCTTGGCCAGGGGCGGATCTCCCTCGGAGCAGCCCTGCAGCAGGGGCAGACCGGCAAAGACGAGCAGGGAGGCCATCTGACAGAGTTGGCGAAGCGACATGGCTGAGTCCTTGAAGACGGAGCCGCTTGACGTGCGGCGTGACTCGCCGAGGCCGGTGCCCCAGGGCTACCCGGAGGGTGGGGGAGGGGCAGGCCCTGTTGTGGAGCATCGAGCGCTTGGCGTAGAGTGCGTCGGTTCGACGCGCAGGCGCCTATGCTACTGGCGCCGAGTGCACGCTGATGTGCCCTGGATCAATATTTGCCGAACCCTGCAGAGTAAAGGCGTCGTCATGCCCCAGACCGAGTCCCGGCTCCCGCCATCGTCGCCTCCCGCCTCCGTCAGGCCAGAGCTGCGGCCCTATCAGCGTGATGCGGTGAAACGCGTCATTGGTCACTTTCGTCAGTCCGATGAGCCCGCGGTGGTGGTGTTGCCCACCGGCAGCGGCAAGTCGCTGGTCATCGCCGAACTGGCCCGCCTGGCCCGAGGGCGGGTTCTGGTGCTGGCCCACGTGCGTGAGCTGGTCGAGCAGAATCATGCCAAGTACCTGGCCTACGGCCTCGAGGCGGACATCTTCAGCGCCGGACTCGGGCGCAAGGAGAGCGCCCGCCAGGTGGTGTTCGGCTCGGTGCAGTCGGTGGTCCGCCACCTGGACGCGGTAAGCGACGATCAGAACGCCCACGGCCCCTTCACCCTGCTGGTGATCGACGAGTGCCACCGGGTATCGCTGGACGCGGACTCCTCCTATCGGCGGGTCATCGACCATCTGCGTTCTCGCAATCCCTCGCTCAAGGTACTGGGTTTGACCGCGACCCCCTATCGGCTGGGCCAGGGCTTCATCTACCACCGCCACCACCACGGCATGGTGCGCGGTGACGCGGACAGCTTCTTTGGCGACTGCGTGTTCGAGCAGCCGCTGCGGCTGATGGTGCGCCAGGGCTACCTGGCAAGCCCGCTCAAGGTTGATGCGGCGGTGGCCCGCTACGACTTCTCACAACTGGCGCCGGGAACCGGCGGGCTATATCGCGAGGAAGAGCTCAATCGCGTGGTGGCCGGGCACCGGGCCACGCCGGGCATCATCGCCGAGGTGGTCGAGCGGGCGCGGCAGCGCGAGGGGGTCATGCTGTTTGCGGCAAGCGTGGCCCACGCCGAGGAGATCCTCGGCTATCTCCCGGCACAAGCCTCGGCACTGATCACTGGCGATACCGACAGTGACGAGCGCACCCGGCTGATCGAGGACTTCAAGGCGAAACGGCTCAAGTACCTGGTCAACGTCTCGGTGCTGACCACCGGCTTCGATGCGCCCCATGTGGACCTGATCGCGATCCTCAGGCCCACCGAGTCCGTCGGCCTGTACCAGCAGATCGTCGGGCGAGGGCTCAGGCTCTCGCCCGGCAAGCGCGACTGTCTGATCCTCGACTACGCCGGCAATCCCTGGGACCTGTATGCGCCGGAGGTGGGCAGTCCGCGGCCGGACAGCGACAGCGAGCCGGTGCAGGTGCCCTGTCCGCTGTGTGGCCACGCCAACCTGTTCTGGGGCAAGCGCGACGGCGAGCTGGTGATCGAACACTTCGGCCGTCGCTGCCAGGGCCTGGTCGACGCCGAAGGCAGGGCGCTGGCCGCCGCCGAGCCAGGGGCGCGCCAGTGCGACTTTCGTTTTCGCTTCAAGACCTGCGGTGACTGCGGCGCCGAGAACGATATCGCCGCCCGACGCTGCCATGGGTGCCAGACGCTGCTGGTGGACGCCGATGACAAGCTGCGCGAGGCCTTGAAGCTCAAGGACGCCAGGGTGCTGCGGGTCAGCGGCATGCTGCTCGAGCCCACCGTCAATGGGCGGGGGCTGCCGCGGCTCAAGGTCACTTACCATGATGAGGATGGCGCCACCCTGGCCGAGTGGTTCGCGCTGGAGACGCCCGCCCAGCGGCGGGCCTTCGAGGCAGTGTTTCTGCGTGATCACGCCCGGGCGCCCGGTGTGCCCTGGTCGCCGACGTCACCCGATCAGGTATGTCGCGAGCAGCAAAGACTCAGGGTCCCGGATTTCGTGGTCGGGCGCAAGGTGGGGCGTCACTGGCAGGTGCGTGAAAAGCTGTTCGACTATCGCGGCCGCTATCGCACCGCCGACAGCGCCGACTGAAGCGCCGCCTGAAGTGCCGCCTGAAGTGCCGACTGAAGTGCCGACTGAAGTGCCGACCGGGCCTCGCTGATTTAGCCAGATCGCGCGGAGCTTGGTAGACTGGGGGATTGGTGGCGCCTCGGTCCAAGCGGCCGCATCCTCCCTTGTTCATCGTAACCACTACCATGGCAACCCAGGTCCCCCACGCGTGAGCGACTCGCCGACGACACAACAACCCCAGGGTGGGACTGACGAGGAAGGTGCAGCGACTCGGCCTGACGCCGAGGGCGATTTGCAGGCCCAGGCCGGTGCTGCCCCTCACGCCGAGGTCGAAGCCCACGCCCAGGTGCTGGGACGCCTGTTCGATGAGCCGATCACCGAGCTGCCCGAGGATCTGTACATTCCCCCGGAGGCGCTCAGGGTCTTTCTCGAGACCTTCGAGGGACCGCTTGACCTGCTGCTCTATCTGATTCGCCGGCAGAATCTGGATATCCTGTCGATCAACGTGGCCGCCATTACCCACCAGTATATCGAGTACGTGGAACTGATGAAGGCCATGGAAATCGAACTGGCCGGCGAGTACCTGCTGATGGCGGCGATGCTGGCCGAGATCAAGTCGCGCACCCTGCTGCCGCGCCCGCCCAGGAGCGAAGACGGTGACGAGGACGAAGACCCCCGCGCCGAGCTGATTCGCCGCCTGCAGGAGTACGAGCGGCTCAAGCTCGCCGCCGAGGCCCTGGCGGAGTTGCCCCGGGTTGGACGTGACTGGTTTCCCGCCCGGGCGGCGCTGCCCCCGGTGGAGGCCCGGGTCATCCACCCGGACGTCGAACTCGATGAACTGCTTGGCGCACTGGCCGGCATTCTGCGCCGGGCCGAACTCAACCAGGCCCACCAGATCGAAAGTGAAGTGCTGTCGACCCGGGAGCGCATGCTGGCGATCATGGAGCGCCTGACTCACGAGCACTACACCCCCTTCGAGGCGTTGTTCTCGCTTGATGAGGGCAGGGCCGGGGTGGTGGTGACCTTCATGGCGATCCTGGAGCTGGCCAAGGAGGCGATGATCGAAATCGTCCAGAATGCGCCGATGTCACCGATCCACGTCAGGGCGCGGTTGGCCGAGGACGGCGACGAAGATCCGTACGAAGGGCTCGAGGACGAGGGCGAGAGCGCCTTCGACGACGAAACCTTCGGTGATGCCTTGGATGATGCCTTGGATGATAGTGCCGCTGAGGACAGCGCTATAGACGACGAGGCGGGCGACGACAGCGCCTTCGATGATGCCGGTGAACCGGATGGGCGTATCGGTCAGTCGGTTGACAAGACACAGGGAGATGAGCCCGCATGAGCGTGATGGAGACGCCCGATGCGTTGGACGACATCGTAGAGGCGGCGCTGCTGGCCGCCGGCCAACCGCTGGCGCTGGACCGCCTCGAACAGCTGTTCGATGAACACGAGCGCCCGCCGCGACGGGCGCTCAAGGAAGCGCTGGAGCGATTGTCCGAGCGTCACCTCAGAGGCGCCATGGAGCTGATCGAGACCGCCTCCGGGTACCAGCTGCGCATTCGCCCGCGGCTGGCCAACTGGGTCGCCCGGTTGTGGGACGAACGCCCCCAGCGCTATTCCCGGGCGCTGCTGGAGACGCTGGCGCTGATCGCCTATCGTCAGCCGGTGACCCGGGGCGATATCGAGGAGGTCCGCGGGGTCACGGTGAGCGGCTCGATCATGCGCACCCTGCTCGATCGTGGCTGGATTCGCGTGGTCGGTCACCGCGACGTGCCGGGACGGCCGGCGGTGTTCGCCACCACCCGTGGCTTTCTGGACGATTTCGGTCTCAAGACCCTCGACGAACTTCCACCGATGCACGAGCTCAAGCAGTTCGAGCAGTTCGACACCGAGGACGAGCCACCGCCTCCGCCCTCGGCGCTGCTGGCCCAGGCCGACGAGCCGCTGGACGACGATGGTGAGACCGCCGAGGGTGAAACTGCCGAGGGTGAACCCGCTGAAGATGGAAGCGCTGAAGTTGGCAGCGAAAGAGGCGAGACCGAGGAAGGCGAGGCTGTATCGCCCGATAAGGATGAAGTGACGGCTTCCCGCGAGGAAGCCGAGACGACGGCGGGCCAAGCGCCCGACGTCAATGAACCGACGGCCGGGACGGCCGACGACAAGCACGCCGGGATGGCGTCCGAACGGGCTCGCCTGAGCTTTGCCGATCTGGAAGCCAGGCTGTCCGAACGCGCCCGGGGCCGCGTCGATGATGACGCTGCCTCGGGGGTGGAACCCACAGAGAGTGAGAACGACGAATGACGACCACCAGCGAAAAACTGCAGAAGGTGCTGGCGCGTGCCGGCCTGGGATCCCGCCGGGAGATGGAGGCCGCCATCGCCGATGGCCGGGTCAAGGTCAACGGCAGCGTGGCGACCCTGGGCGACCGAGTGGAGGCCCGTGACCGGGTCAGTTTCGATGACCGACCGATCACCCTGCGCGCCGCCGACGAGGTGCCAAGGCGGGTGATCATGTACAACAAGCCCGAGGGCGAGCTGTGCACGCGCAAGGATCCAGAGGGGCGGCGTACGGTATTCGACCGCCTGCCGCGCCTCAAGGGCGAGCGCTGGATCGCGATTGGCCGCCTGGACATCAACACCAGCGGGCTGTTGCTGTTCACCACCGACGGCGAGCTGGCCAATCGGCTGATGCATCCTTCCACCGAGATCGAGCGCGAATACGCGGTGCGAGTCATGGGGGAGGTCAAACGTGAGCACGTGGTGGCCATGGTCGAAGGCGTGATGCTCGAGGATGGCCCGGCACGCTTCAGCGACGTCCAGGAGTTCGGTGGCGAGGGCATCAACACCTGGTTCCACGTGGTCATCATGGAAGGCCGTAACCGCGAGGTCAGGCGTCTGTGGGAGTCCCAGGGGCTGACAGTCAGTCGCCTCAAGCGGGTCCGCTACGGCAACATCTTCCTCGACAAGCGGGCCAAGGCCGGCGAGTGGACCGAGCTTTCCCAGGACGAGGTCGACGACCTGGCCGGACTGGCGGGACTCGAATCGCGCAAGGTGCCTGAGTTGACGCCGGACGAGAAGAATCGCTGGAGCCGCGACAAGAACAAGCGTCGCCCGGTGCACACGATGAAGCGTGGCGGCAAGCCGGATCGCGGCGACAAGAAGCGCTAAAGATACGGTAATCGAAAAAAACACTTGCGTCGAAAGGGGCATATCCGTAATATCTGCACCCGTTCGGAAGGGTCGTTAGCTCAGTTGGTAGAGCAGTTGGCTTTTAACCAATTGGTCGTAGGTTCGAATCCTACACGACCCACCATCCGAACCTGTGCATGGTCAGGACGATGTCCTGTCATGATCGGGTCGTTAGCTCAGTTGGTAGAGCAGTTGGCTTTTAACCAATTGGTCGTAGGTTCGAATCCTACACGACCCACCAGATTCACGGCCCTCGCTGCTTGCAGCGGGGGCCGTTTTTCGTTTGCGCAGTCTGTGGCTGGAGTCGCCGCCGCAGCCACGACGGCGCTGTCAGTCTGAACAGGCCGTTCCTCAAGCGACGCGAGTACGCCGCGCCGAGCCGATGCCATCGTGTCGACAGGGAATCGAGAACAGGTATGCCGCAGGCGCAATCTTGCGCCGATGCCATGCGTGGAGACTCGGCATAACCGTCCGCCTGCGTTAAACTGTCAAGTGACTCGCCGCTGCGATAGACGCATGGGCGAGGGAGAGAACCACCGGCAGCGGGTCTGGAGCAGCAGTGACGCCTTTCCAGCGCCGCATCAGGAGTCGCCGCTGGCGCTATCGGCGCCGGGCTCCACGCTCGAGGGTTCTCCTGGCGTGTCGCCGAACGGAGCGTTCGCGGCACTGTCCCATCAGCAGGGGGATCCCCTGTCGATCACAGTGGTAGACACGATGACGATCATGACTTCTCGCGCCGAGATCAGAGAGCATCTCGCGCGCCCGTACTGCCCTACCCGTATTCCCTCGGAAGACGCTGCGCGCGTCGAAGAGATCAAGCGCCTGCTCAAGGCTCACAATGCCGTACTGGTGGCGCACTACTACACCGATGACGCTATCCAGCAGCTGGCCGAAGAGACCGGCGGCTGTGTCGCCGATTCGCTGGAGATGGCGCGCTTCGGTGCACGCCACGAGGCCGATACGCTGGTGGTCGCCGGCGTGCGCTTCATGGGCGAGACCGCCAAGATCCTGTCACCGGAAAAGCGCGTGCTGATGCCGACCCTGGAGGCCACCTGCTCGCTGGACGTGGGTTGCCCGGAGGACGAGTTCGCGGCCTTCTGCGACGCCCATCCGGATCGCACCGTGGTGGTCTATGCCAATACCTCGGCGGCGGTCAAGGCGCGTGCCGACTGGGTCGTTACCTCCTCCATCGCGGTGGACGTCATCGAGCACCTCAAGGCCAGGGGCGAGAAGATCCTGTGGGCCCCGGACAAGCACCTGGGCGGCTACATCCAGAAGCAGACCGGCGCCGACATGCTGCTGTGGGACGGCGCCTGCATCGTCCACGAGGAGTTCAAGGCCAAGGGGGTCGAGGACCTCAAGTCGGTCTATCCGGACGCCGCCGTACTGGTGCACCCGGAGTCGCCCGAAGCGGTGGTCAGTCTGGCCGACGTCGCCGGTTCCACCTCCCAGTTGATCAAGGCGGCCAAGGAGCTGCCCAACGAGCAGCTGATCGTCGCCACCGATCGCGGCATCTTCTTTAAGATGCAGCAGGCGGTGCCCGACAAGACCCTGTTCGAGGCCCCGACGGCGGGCAATGGCGCGACCTGTCGAAGCTGCGCCCACTGCCCGTGGATGGCGATGAATGCCCTGGACAATCTGGCCGCCGCGCTGCGAGAGGGCAGCGGTGAAATCCAGGTCAGCGACGCCCTGCGGACCCAGGCGCTGAAGCCGCTGACGCGTATGCTGGAGTTTCAGGCCTGAGGCCAGCCGTTACTTTTTTCTGGTGACACCCCGCGCCCACGCCCACGAGCCCACGCCCACGAGAGAGTCTCGTGGGCGCTTTTGTTCATGGGCCGAGTCGTCTGTGGGCTGGCGGGCCTGAGCGCTGCGTCGCCCGAGCACTGTGTCGCCTGAGCACGGTGTCGTCGCCGCGTCCGTCGCTGTCGGGTTCAGCGGAGCTTCCTGCTCAGCGGAATTTCTCCATGGTCCGGCGGTAGTCGAGGAAGGCGTCTCGACGACGCTGAATGCTTGACCTGGCGTTGAGGTCGCCTTCGCGCTCGGCCATCGCCTCGGCGACCTCCAGCTGGCGAATGGCGCGATCGATCTCACCGGTCAGCTGCAGTTGCTCGGCTCTGGCCAGATGGCCCCAGGCTTCGCGGCCACTGCGCCCGGCGGCTTCCGCCAGCAGCCCGAACACGGTGGGGTCCTCGGGACGGCGCTGGGCCAGTTCGTGGAGTTCCCGGTAGGCCGCGTCGGGGTCGCGCTGCAAGAGCGCCTCGCCCAGCAGCTGGCTGGTCGGTGGGTAGCCTGGCATCAGGCGCAACTGACGCCGGGCACGCTCGATGGCCTCGTCGACGCGCCCGCCTTCCAGCGCCACCTGGACGGCGCTGGCGGGCAGCAGGGCGGTATCCGGGTGGGCCCGTGCCAGGCCGTCGAGCGTATTCAGTGCCGAGCCGGTCTGGCCGGCCCGGGCGTCGATCAGCGCCTGCAGATAGCGCTGGGCGTCCGCCGGCGCCTGGTCCTGGCGCATCACCGTCATCGCCTGGCCGGGCGCACGCTCGTGGATCGCCAGCAGTGCCCGGGCACGGATGAACTGGTACTGCAGTTCATCCGGTGCCGAGCCCGTCACCCGGGTCTGGTTGACCCTGGCCTGGGTGTCACTGATGCGTGATTCGGTGATCGGGTGGGTCAGCAGGAATTCCGGCGGAGTGCCGCCCTGGAGGCTCATCAGGCGTTGCATGGAGCGAAACATGTCGACCATCGCCTGGGGCTCGTAGCCTGCGCTGGCCATGGCCTGCAGGCCGATGCGGTCGGCCTCTTCCTCGTAGCGACGCGAGTAGCGAAGCTGGTCCTGGATCATCGCCGCCTGGCTGCCGGCCAGGGCCGCGATGCCGGCGTCACCGGCGCCGCTGGCGGCCAGGATCAGGCCCGCCAGCATGGTGGCCATGGCAGGCACCTGGGTCTGCTCGGCGCGTGCCTTGCTACGGGCGTAGTGGCGCTGTGACAGGTGGCCCAGCTCGTGGGCCAGTACCGAGGCCACCTCGGCCTCCTGGTCGGCGAAGGCGAACAGGCCGGTGTTGACGCCGACCACGCCGCCGGGGACGGCGAAGGCGTTCAGGGTCTTGTTGTCGACCAGGGTGATGGTGGTGTTGATGCCTCCCAGGTCGCTGTAGGGCACCAGGCGGCCGACCAGCGTCTCCACATAGTGCTGGGCCAATGGGTCGCGCCATTCCGGCACGTGGGCGCGAAACTGGCGTAGCCAGGCACGTCCAAGGCGGGTTTCCTCGCCGCTGATGGCGTTGCTGCCGGTGGACATCAGCGAGGGCAGGTTCAGCTCCCTCGGCTGATCGAGCAGGGTGCCTTGGTCCAGATACTGGGCCTGGACTGTGGTGGCGTTCAGGCTCAACGCAAGCGTCGACGCCAGGGCTAGGCCCGGCATCGGGCGCCAGCGGCCACGATGCCAAGGCGATGCCTGACGGCGTGCCCGCGCGGGGCGAGCGGTGACGGCAAACAGCGTGCGCTTGGGCATCGAAATCCTCGTCGATAGCGTTGGAGGGGGTTGCCTTGGGACATTGATTCAGCCGGAAAAGTGCCTTTAAATCGCAAGGGCTCGCCCCTCGGGGCAACGGCGCTGCGATGTGCAGCGATCCGATATCGCATTCTCTCGGGAGAGATCATGGCAGTGCAACCTGACGATGTGCTAGATGCGTGCGGACTTCCGTGTCCGCTGCCGCTGCTCAAGGCGAAGCAGGCGCTGTCGCGCCTGTCGCCTGGGCAGGTGCTGGAGGTCAGGGCCACCGACGCCGGTTCCTGGCGAGACTTTGAAAGCTTTGCCGAGCACAGCGCCCACGTGCTGGAAGGGCGTGAAGAACGCGACAAGGTCTATGTCTACTGGTTGCGCAAGGCGGGTGATGCATGAGTCTGCGTAGCGTATTTCGTGGCTGGGTCGATCACTACTTCTCCGATGAAGAGGCGGTGCTGCTGCTGGTGTTGCTGGTGGTGGGGCTGGCGGTGGTGATCTGGCTTGGCCAGATGCTGGCGCCCTTTCTCACCGCGCTGGTGGTGGCCTTTCTGCTGCAGGGCGCGGTCAACGCCCTGACGCGACGCAAGGTGCCACACCTGGTGGCGGTCATGACGGTCTTTCTGGCCTTTGTCGGGGTGCTGCTGGCGTTGGCGCTGATCCTGCTGCCGTTGATCTGGAACCAGCTCGCCAGCCTGATCCAGGAAGCGCCGCGGATGTTTGCTGCCGGCCAGCAGATGCTGGACGACCTGCAGATGAGCTACCCCCAGCTGATCACTCCGGACCTGGTCCAGGACTGGATCGCCGTGCTCAGCCGCGAGGCGACCCAATTGAGCCAGCGTGCGCTGACGCTGTCGCTGGCGTCGCTCGGCAATGTGCTGGGACTGCTCATCTACCTGGTACTGGTGCCGATCCTGGTGCTGTTCATGCTCAAGGACCGTGACCGTCTGGTGGGCTTTACCGTGTCGCTTTTGCCGGCCAAGCGTGACCTGATGACCCGGGTGTGGAAGGAGATGGACTGCCAGATCGCCAACTATGTGCGCGGCAAGGCCACCGAGATCGTCATCGTCGGTAGTGTGACCTTCTTCACCTTCGCCTTCTTTGGCCTTCCCTATTCGGCGCTGCTGGCGGTACTGGTGGGTTTTTCGGTGCTGGTGCCCTACATCGGCGCCGCGGTGGCGACACTGCCGGTGGCGGCGGTGGCGGGCTTTCACTTCGGACTGGGCGACCAGTTTCTCTATGTGATCGTCGCCTACGGCGTGATCCAGGCGCTGGACGGCAACGTGCTGGTGCCGGTGCTGTTCTCCGAGGCGGTCAATCTGCACCCGGTGTCGATCATCCTGGCGGTGCTGTTCTTCGGCGGCGTCTGGGGCTTCTGGGGGGTGTTCTTCGCGATCCCGCTGGCGACCCTGTTGAAGGCGCTGGTCTATGCCTGGCCTCGCGGGATCAAGGAGCGCAGCATGGCAAGGTTGCCGCCCCACTCTGACGCAGGTACAGGGACCGGCACCGACGGCTGAGCCCTGCTCTCTAGGCGAAACACAATGCCCGGCCAATGGCCGGGCATTCGTTCTTTGCCGGGGAGGACGAGGCTTGCATCCGTGGGCCGGCGTGTCAGGACTGGGCGTGCAGTTCGCGGGCGGCTTCCAGCACTTCTTCCACGTGGCCCTTGACCTTGACCTTGCGCCACTCCCTGGCCAGGCGACCTTCGCTGTCGATCAGGAAGGTGCTGCGCTCGATACCCAGGTGCTCCTTGCCGTAGAGCTTCTTGAGCTTGATGACGTCGAACAGGCCACACACGGCTTCGTCCTTGTCTGATATCAGCTCGAAATTGAAGCCCTGCTTGGCCTTGAAGTTTTCCTGGGCACGGATGCCGTCACGGGAGACGCCGATGACCACGGTGTTGGCGCCGTCGAAGTCTGCCTTGTGGTCACGAAAGTCGCCGCCCTCGGTGGTACAGCCGGGGGTGCTGGCCTTGGGGTAGAAGTAGATCACCACCTGGCGACCGCGCAGTTGCGACAGGGTGATGGTGTTGTCGCCGGTGGCGCTGGCGCTGAAGTCGGGGACCGGCTCGCCGATGGACACTGTCATGGTGGCTCCAGAATCGCAAAAATAGGCGTCCGATTACACGCAATGACGCTCTTCATGTAAAGACGCGGCTGTACAGGATATGGCCGCCTGAGTACCATTTGTGCTCTGGTCACGACCACGCTTCCCCGGGTCGCGACCCCCTTGGCCACATTCGTTCACCCCGACCGCCATCGTCAGGGTCGCGGGAGGGCAGACAACAGAGGAACAACGAGGATGATCACGGGCAGTATTGTCGCCTTGGCGACACCGATGAAGGCCAACGGCGATATCGACTGGGAAGTGTTGCGCAAACTGGTGAATTTCCACCTCGACAATGGCACAGACGCCATCGTGGCGGCGGGTACCACCGGTGAGCCCACCACCATGACCTTCGCCGAGCACTTCGACGTGATTCGCAGCGTGGTCGAAGAGGTCAATGGCCGCATTCCCGTCATCGCCGGCACCGGCTCCAACAACACCACCGAGGCGGTGGAGCTGACCCGCTACGCCAAGGAAGTGGGGGCCGACTACTGCCTGACCGTGGCGCCTTACTACAACAAGCCGACCCAGGAAGGTTTGTATCAGCATTTCAAGGTGATCGCCGAGACCAGTGATCTGCCGGTGATCCTGTACAACGTGCCGGGACGCACCTGTTCGGACATCTACAACGAGACCGTGCTGCGTCTGGCCGAGGTCGACAACATCATCGGCCTCAAGGATGCCACCGGCAACCTGGAGCGCGCCGAGGACCTGATCGAACGTCTCAAGGGCAGCGACTTCATGCTCTACTCCGGCGATGACGCCACCGCCTGCGACTTCATGCTGATGGGCGGTCATGGCGATATCTCGGTGACCGCCAATGTGGCGCCGAAGGCCATGCACGAGTTGTGCGCCGCCGCCGTGGCCGGTGAAAGCGACAAGGCTCACCAGATCAACACCCGGCTTCTGCCCCTGCATACCAACCTGGGCATCGAGGCCAATCCTATCCCCGTCAAGTGGGCGCTCAACCGCATGGGTATCATCGAGCCCGGCATCCGCCTGCCGTTGACCTGGCTGAGCGAGAAGTATCACTCCACCATCAGCGAAGCCCTGCAGCTGGCAGGACTGATCGAGGACTGACGCCTGAACCGTGCCTCCGGTCGTGATGTCGTGGACCCAATTTTCAATCAAGGTGGATGCATGAATTCTGCGCTTAAAGGACTGCCGCTGGCGATGATCGCGGCCCTGACCCTGGCCGGCTGTGCCAAGGACGGTCACTATCACGATCGCAACGAGGATTACGCGGGCGCCCGTCAGGCGGCTCCGCTGACCCTCCCCGGCAGCCGCGACCAGAGCCGCTATCGCGATATCATGCCGGTGCCTCAGGCTCGCGGGGACTTCTACGCCCGCGAGGGAGACTTCGCCGCGCCCTTGCCCCAGACGCTGTCTGCCAGCACCGCGGTGGCCGCCGGTGACGTGGCGGTGCGCGAGACCGACGCCGATCGCTGGCTGGTGGTAGGGGCCGCGCCCGCGGTGGTGTGGCCGGAGCTCGAGCGCTTCGTCGAACAGCGCGGGCTGGAGATCACCCGCAGCGACAGCGCCAGCGGTGTCATCGAGACCTCCGACGCCAGCCTGGTACTGCGCCAGGGCCTCAGGTCGGGCACCAGTGAGGTGCGCTGTGATACCGCGGGCCAGCTCAACCGGCTGTGCCTGAACTCTCTGCAGCGTCACTTTGAAGCGCGTAGCGCCTCGGCCAGCATCGCCTCGGCGTCGGCCCAGCAGACCCCCGAAGCCGACAGCGTTCGCTTCGAGCCCCGCGGCGATGACTGGGTGATGGTGATGCCCTTCGACATCGAGCGGGCCTACGCCGAGCTCGCCTTCCAGCTCGAGAACAACTTCGAGATGGAAGATCGTCGCGAGCTGGTCTCCGTGGATGAAAGCGGCAAGCGCTTCGTGATCGACTACATCACCGAGAGCGAGCGTACCCGTGGCTTCATCGACTCCTTGACCTCGATGGATCTGCTTGAGTCGATGCAACGCATCGAGCTCAGGTTGTCGCCCCAGGGCCAGGAAACCCTGATGGAGGCACGTAGCGCCGACGACGAGCCGCTTTCCGGCGATGACCAGCGTGAGCTGCTGCAGCGCATGGAGGGCTTGCTGCGCTGATGAGCGTCGGGCATGCCAATGGTTCCCGGGGAGGCTTGCGTTTCGCCTCCCTGGGCAGCGGAAGCAAGGGCAACGCCACCCTGGTCAGCGACGGCGAGTCGATGTTGCTGGTGGACTGCGGTTTCGGTCTCAAGGAGGCAGAACGCCGGCTGGCGCGGCTGGGTGTCCATCCGCGTCAGCTCGATGCCTTGCTGGTCACCCACGAGCATGGCGACCATGTGCGTGGCATCGGCCCCCTAGCCCGTCGCTATGACCTGCCGGTACATCTGACCCCGGGCACCTGGCTATCCGGCAAGCTCGGCCGACTGCCCAGGACCCACTGGATCACCCCTCAGTCGCGTTTTGCCATCAAGGGACTCGACGTCGACGCCATCACGGTGCCCCACGACGCCCGAGAGCCGGTGCAGTTTCGTATCGCCGCAGGTGACAGGAAGCTGGGGCTGCTGACCGACCTGGGCCACCCCAGCGAACACGTGCGCCAGGCCTTCCGTGGCTGCGATGCCCTCGTGCTCGAGTGCAATCATGACGTGCGCATGCTGGCTGAAGGCCCCTATCCGCCCAGTCTCAAGCGCCGTGTCGGCGGACGTTGGGGGCACCTGGCCAATGGCCAGGCTGCGGCGCTGTTGACCGAACTGGGGCTGGATCGGCTGCAGCGTATCGTCTGCTCCCACCTGTCGGAGCATAATAACCGCCCCGAACTCGCTCTGGAGGCATTGACGCCTCTGCTGGATGGCGACGAGACCCGCCTGACCGTGGCTGCCCAGGATGACGGCCTGGATTGGCAAGCGATTCACTGATTCAGGACCCTGGTCCTGCTTGAACCCCTTTTTTTGATTTGCCTGTGGAGGCACCCATGGAAAAGCGCGAAGAACTCTATGCCGGCAAGGCCAAGTCGGTCTATGCCACCGATGACCCGGATCGTCTGATCCTGCACTTTCGTGACGACACCAGCGCCTTCGACGGACGCCGCATGGAGTCGCTCGAGCGCAAGGGTATGGTCAACAACCGCTTCAATGCCTTCATCATGGCCAAGCTGGAAGAGGCCGGCATCCCCACCCACGTGGAAGAGCTGCTGTCGCCCACCGAGTGCGTGGTCAAGAAGCTCGACATGATTCCGGTGGAGTGCGTGGTGCGCAACATCGCCGCCGGTAGTCTGGTCAAGCGTCTCGGCGTCAAGGAAGGCGAGCCGCTGACACCGCCGACCTTCGAGCTGTTTCTGAAAAACGACGAGCTCCACGACCCCATGGTCAACGAGTCCCTGGCCGAAAGCTTCGGTTGGGCCAGCGCCGAGCAGTTGGCCGAGATGAAGGCGCTGACCTTCAAGGTCAACGAGGTGCTCAAGCAGCTGTTCGCCGACGGCGGCATGCTGCTGGTGGACTACAAGCTCGAGTTCGGCGTATTCCACGGCAAGATCGTGCTGGGTGATGAATTCTCACCGGACGGCTGCCGTCTGTGGGACGCCAAGACCCGCGAAAAGCTCGACAAGGATCGCTTCCGCCAGGGGCTGGGCAGCGTCATCGAGTCCTACGAGGAAGTCGGCCGTCGTATCGGCATCGATTTCAGCTGACAGCCGCTTGCCGGCACTGGTCTGCGCTGACTGCCGCAAGGGCATGATGCAACGACGGTGGTGCAAGTGGTGATAACGCCGAAAGCATGTAGAGGATCGCCCGGGCCTGGCCCGGGCGATCTGCTTTCCGCTGCCCACGTCTGTACCAATGGCTGGGCTCCCACGAGTGAATGAAGTTCCTGGCGCTACGCTGATGTTGGGTACTGGGAAGTGTCGACTCGGATAGGTGTGCGGCAACGTTATTCGCATTCCCGCAAGTCCTGAAACCCCCTGTGCCTGGTGTGGCTGCGTCTAACCGCAGTACAACACCTTCCTTTGCACTGAGCTGTCGGGAAAATTCCTGTTCATTTGACCATCGCTCGTCAGTTTTTGATGGCAACTGGCTATGGCTGGGGGGAAAGATGAATCTCATCAGTGCCCGTACAGCTTCTGAAACGGACCGTTAGTTTTTGTGCTTTATTTGGCACGTCCTGCGCCAATTACAAGCAAGAAATGATCTGTGTCACATTTGAAAATGGAAGTGACGGCGCTGCGCGTGTAGATTTTTTTAATCATGTTTTTTTTGAAAGTTTTGTGTCCGGAAAGTCGAGTTTCTGCACGCTGTTTTTTCTGATTCGTTTTTTCTTCTTTCAGGATTCTTATAAGAGAGTTTTAAGTGGTTGAAGACGGATTTCGGATGAAAGTGAGTGTCTTGGTGGCGCACGAAGATGTCACCTAAGTATTGGTGACAAGGAGGTCGGAGTGAGTGAATTGGATGGCCGTACTTTTTTGTTCGTTAACTCGCTCAAATCAGCAAGAAGTGGGACAAAAAGCGTTTGTATCACCTGTATCCTGATGTCTCTATCGGCTGTCACGCCTGGACTGGGGTCGAGTAAAGCGGAGGCTGGCCCCCTCGTTGATGACTGTCCGACGGTGGCAGGTGAGGTCGGCAACATAGCGTCAGAGGAGGCAACGATACCTCTGACGTCACCGACTAAAGATAGATGCGTCATGCCAGGTGAGACGTCGACGCCTGTCGACAAGCCTGAGCAGTTTGTCGTCAGCCGATATCTGGCGCCGGTGGGCATCCAGCCCGCTGCGGGGGCATCTGCCATCCATATAGGCACCGGTGTCGTTGGCGATGGTGATGCCTCTATCGCGATGGGCTACTATGCGACCACGAGTGCGGCGGCAGATTCTGGTATTGCCCTGGGCGATCAGGCTGTTACCAGCGGTTTGGCCGGTGTCTCGATCGGGCGTGGGGCTTATGCGAAAAGCAAGAATGGCGTCGCTATCGGTGGCGGGGCACTGTCTAGCGGCACGGTCGCTCGATTAAACGGCGCACAAGCGATAGGTGTAAACGCCATTGCCATTGGCGGAGACCTGACCGGAGGGTCCGTTGCCAGCGCCACCTCGAGTCTTGCTATTGGCGCAAAGGCGACCTCCACGGCGACCAATGCGACGTCACTTGGTGCCACGGCTAAAGCGACAGGCGGCCACTCTACGGCACTGGGATCAGGCAGTGTTGCCAACGGCGCGAAAAGTGTCAGTGTTGGCCATCTCAACGTTTCCAATGGCGACAATAGCCTTGCATTGGGTGAGAGCAACTCAACATCGACAGGTGCCAAGAGCGCGATTGCCATTGGTACTTCCAACAAGATCGAAGGCACATCGACATATGCGTCTGCGATTGGTCTCAACAATACCGTTAAAGGCAATGCAGTCCGGGTCGTTGGCAATACCAATAACGTGACTAGCGATTTTTCCGGTGTTTTCGGCTCAAGTAACACGCTGTCATCGACTGCTACTGGTGCCAATGTGGTAGGTCTTCAAAATACCGTCGCTGGCGCCGCTACCAATGTAGTGGGAAATTGGTCGAAAGCGAGTGGCAACTACTCCATGGTGCTCGGTGATTCCGGAGAGGCGTCCGCCAGCAACGCCATTGCCATCGGTACCAATGCCAAGGCCAGCGTGGCCAACAGCGTGGCCTTGGGAAACGGCGCCACCACCGAGGCGGTGGTGGGAACCACCCAGGCTACCATCGCGGGCAAGAGCTACAGTTTCGCCGGTGCGGCACCGACAGGCACTCTGAGCCTTGGCGCGGCGGCAACGACCGATAGCGGGGGCAATGCGGTAGCCAGCGTCGAGCGTACTATTACTCACGTAGCGGCTGGACGGTTAGCTGTCACCAGCACGGATGCCGTCAACGGCAGTCAGCTGAACGCCACCAATCAGGCGCTGGGAGAACTGTCGGAAGGCGTGCAGGCGTTGGGAGATCTGTCAGACGGCGTGGTGGTCTACGACCGCGGCACCGGAGGCACGCTCAATGAGGGCAGTATCACCCTGGCCGGCGATGCCGGAACCCGAATCACCAATCTGACCGACGCCACCCTGTCCACCGACAGCACCGACGCGGTCACTGGCCGTCAGTTGAACGCGACTAATGTGCGGGTGACCCAGAACGAAGGCGATATCGCCAATCTCACCACCAACCTGGGGGATATCGCCGCCGACAGCACTTACTACCAGGCCAAATCCAGCGGTAGCGGCGCCAGTGCCAGCGGCACCGACAGCCTGGCGATGGGGCCGGCGGCGGTGTCCTCGGCAACCAATGGGGTGGCTATCGGCAATGGCGCGAAGGCCAGCGTCGCCAACAGCGTAGCCTTGGGTAACGGTGCCACCACGGAAGCGGCGGTGGCCACCACCACGGCCACCGTGGCCGGTACTGACTACGCCTTGGCCGGCAGCAGCCCGACCGGTACGGTCAGCGTGGGCACCAGCGGCAGCGAGCGCACCATCACCCACGTGGCAGCAGGTCGACTCTCGGCCACCAGTACCGACGCGGTCAACGGCAGCCAGCTCCATGCCACCAACCAGGCTCTGGGGAATCTGGCCGAGGGCGCAGTGGTCTACGACCGCGGCACCGGTGGCATGCTCAATGAGGGCAATATCACCCTGGCCGGTGATGCCGGCACCCGGATCACCAATCTGACCGACGCCACCCTGTCCACCGACAGCACCGATGCGGTCACCGGTCGTCAGTTGAACGCGACCAATGTGCGGGTGACCCAGAACGAAGGCGATATCACCAATCTCACCACCAACCTGGGGGATCTGTCGGCCGGTGCGGTGGTCTACGACCGTAACGACGACGGCACGCTCAATGAGGGCAGTATCACCCTGGCCGGTGATGCCGGCACCCGGATCACCAATCTCACCGACGCCACCTTGTCCACCGACAGCACCGATGCGGTCACCGGTCGTCAGTTGAACGCGACGAATGTGCGCGTGACCCAGAACGAAGGCGATATCGCCAATCTCACCACCAACCTGGGGGATCTGTCGGCCGGTGCGGTGGTCTACGACCGTAGCGACGACGGCACGCTCAATGAGGGCAGTATCACCCTGGCCGGCGATGCCGGAACCCGAATCACCAATCTCACCGACGCCACCCTGTCCACCGACAGCACCGATGCAGTCACCGGTCGTCAGTTGAACGCGACCAATGTGCGGGTGACCCAGAACGAAGGCGATATCACCAATCTCACCACCAACCTGGGGGATATCGCCGCCGACAGCGCGTACTACCAGGCCAAATCCAGCGGTAGCGGTGCCAGTGCCAGCGGCACCGACAGCCTGGCGATGGGGCCGGCGGCGGTGTCCTCGGCAACTAATGCGGTGTCCATCGGCAATGGCGCTTCAAGCTCGGTGTTTGGCGGTGTGGCACTGGGCAGCGGATCGATCGCGAACCGCGAGGTGGCGAAGGTTTCCGGCCAGATCGTCGTGGGCAATGCCACCATTCAGTACAACACTTCGGACGCCGATCTAATGGGAGCGGTCTCCGTGGGGCGGGACGGTGAGTATCGCCAGTTGATCAACATCGCCGATGGTATCGAGGATCACGATGCGGTGACCATGCGTCAGCTCAAGGGGGCCGTGGGGTCGCTCTCGGATACGGGATCGCTGTATTTTCATGCCAACGGGGGAGGGGAAGTCGACGCCCTCGCCACCGGCGAAGGCTCCATCGCCATTGGGCCTGATACCACGGTCAATGGCGATGACGCCATCGGTATGGGGGTGAGCGCCAAGGTGGAGATAGGGGCAGCCGGTGCGGTTGCCATTGGCGACCAGAGCCACACCCTGCTGGAAGATGCGATTGCGGTCGGTAGTACGGCAGTGTCCTCGGGCGAGCAGGCGATGGCCCTGGGTGCTGGAGCCAGCGCCAATCAGGCTATGGATGTGGCGCTGGGGGCCCAGTCGACCTCACAGGAGGCAATAGGCACCGAGTCAGGCATTATCTTCGGTGAACAGCATGAATACGCCGGCACAAACCCCATTGCTACCGTCAGCATCGGTGACGAAGGGCAGGAGCGAACCTTGACCCACCTGGCCGCGGGTCGAATCTCCGCTACCAGTACCGATGCGGTCAATGGCAGCCAGCTCCATGCGACCAATATGGCGCTTGAGGAAGTGGTGGCGTATGACCACTTCAACGACGGCAGCGTCGACTGGAACCACGTAACCCTGAAGTCGCCTGGTAGAGCCTTCGGCGGTACCGTGCTCGGTAATATTGCGGATGGGTCGCTTTCCGACACCAGTCTAGAGGCGGTCAACGGCAGTCAGCTCCACGCCACCAATGGTCGTCTCACCAATCTTGAAGGCGATGTCGGTGATATCCAGACGACCCTCGACAGCTTGGGGGGCGGCAGTGGCAACCCGGCCCAGAATGTCGTGCAATATGACCCAGATTCCCACCAGGGAAAGATCACTCTGGCTGGTGCCGACGGTGGTACCGTGATCAGCAATCTGGCCGAAGGCGATATCCATCAAGGCAGTACTGATGCGGTCAATGGTGGTCAGATCTGGGACTTGATGGAGGATATCGGCGACCTGGCACTGAGTGGTCAGGACACCAAGTACTTCCAGGCGAATTCGCAGGGAGACGCTGCCACTACCAGTGCTGCAGACACCGTTGCCATCGGAGGTGGCGCCAAGGCTCAAGCTGAAGGAGGTGTTGCACTTGGTGATGGCGCTGTGGCCGATAGAGAAGGCATGAAGGGGGAGGAGGAAGCCTTTTCGCACGTGGCGGTGGAGTCATCCAAGGGAGCTGTTGCGGTCGGCAACGAGGGTGGTGAACGTCAGATCACCCACGTCGCGGGGGGCACCGAGGACACCGATGCGGTCAATGTGCGCCAGCTTGGTGCCGTGCAAGAGGGAGCGGTCAACTACGATCGTAGCGAGGATGGCAGCGTCGACTACCACTCTGTCAGCCTGGGCAATGGCAGTGGCCCCACCCAGTTGCATAACGTGGCTGCCGGTTCGGCACCCACCGACGCGGTCAACATGTCGCAGCTCAATGAACTGAACCGCAAGTTCACTTCCGACTACAACCAACTCGACCACAAGATTGACGAAGTAGAGCGAGATGCCAGTGCGGGGATCGCGGCCCTGGCCGCCATGGGCGATGCACCCTATGTCGCAGGAAAGCTCACCTATCATGTGGGGACTGGCTACTACAACGGAGAATCGGCACTAGGTGTGAGCGTACGACGAACCGCTGATACTGGCCGCTGGAGTGTCGGGATGGGGATTGGCGCCTCCCACGGTGGCCCAACGGTCGGTCTGGGAATCTCCGGGGTCATCGATTGAGACCAGTGGGCAGGTCAAACGAAAACCTGGTCGTTCACCTTGGGTGTGGCTGTGTCGCAAGGCACAGCGGTACTGACGGTGTCGCGATCACGGATGGTGATCGGCGTCGATGCACAGTGACAGTGGGCGCGGAAGTTGAAGTAGCGGCATATGATGCTGCGGCCAGTGGAGTTACGAGCACAGCGGGTCAGTCGTTTCTTCCTGGTTCCTGCCCGGTTTCAAGGGCGTCCACGCGAAAGCGCAGGGCGCCCTTGTCGTTTTCGGCGCGAAAACGCACGTTGAAACCTCTCAGGCTGACACCGTACTGGCGATCGTCGTCACTGCCCTTGCTGCGATAGGCGGGGCGCGGGTCCTGGGCGAGGACCTGGGCGATCAAGCGACGCAAGGAACCATCGTTGTCGCTGCTGGAAAGCACCGCTTCGGCCTCGGCCGAGAACACCACCGGATGCTGCGTCGGCGCTTCAGGTGCAAAACCGGTACGGGCGTCGGGGCGACTCTCGGCCCAGGGCAGGTAGGGCTTGATATCCACCACTGGTGTGCCGTCGACCAGATCGGCGCTCTTGAGCACCAGGCTGACGCCGTCGCGCGTATCGATGTCGATCAACTCCACCAGCGAGAGCCCGAGACGGTTGGGGCGGTGGGTGCTGCGGCTGGCAAATACGCCTATTCGTGCATTTCCTCCCAGTCGAGGCGGACGGACCATCGCTTTCCAGTGGGGCGGACTAAGGTGAAAGATGAAGGTCAGCCACAGGTGGCTGAACCCCTCCAGCCCACGTACGGCCATGGGATTGGCGAAGTCGCCCTCCAGCACCAGACGAGCTCTGGCATCTTCTGCAAGCCCTGGCTGACGGGGTACGCCGAACTTGTCCGGGAAGTCGCTGCGTATGGTGCCGATGGGCGTCAGGGTATAGAGGTCGTCGGGCATGATCTGGTGAGGCTCTGATGTCGATGCTTTTACGTCGATGCTTTGATGTCGAAACTCTGATGACGCAGGAAGTGGGTCAGGGGTGACCTGAATGACTCCAGCAACGTGCTTGCAGGTATCGTGACATGACAAAGCTCCAGTTGGGCATGAAACAGCGTCGCCGGGCATCAGGGTGGTCAGGAGTGTTGGATCGAGCCCGTTATCTGATTAGGCTTGGCGAACCTCGACGCGCCGGATTATCCGTCTCCAGTCCTGCAGGAGTTCCCTACATGTCCGAACCCAGAATGTCGCAAGCCATGCCGGTCGAGCGACGTTCCCGTATTCACTATCGTGAGGCCCTCGCCAAGGATGGCTCGGATCAAGCCGAAGTGTTCTATCACGCCGTCATGATGGGGGCCAGTCGCCACTACAGTCTGGCCCAGCGTCAGGCCTGGGCTTCGGCGCTGCCCAGGGACGGTTCCGCCTGGCGTGCTCGTCAGGCATTGTTTACTACCCTGGTGGCCGAGTGTGACGGTCGCTGCGTCGGCTTTGTCGAGTTGGACCCCGGTCGCGCGCGCGTCGAGACGCTCTATGTGTGGCCCTCGCTGACCGGCCAGGGCATCGGCGGCCGCTTGCTGTCGCTTGCCGAGGAGCGCCTGAGAAACGCCGGCGCCCGGCGGATGATCATCGAAGCCAGCCTGATGCTGGCAGAGCCACTGCTCGACGCCGGCTGGGAATCCCACGGTGAAGAGTGGGTCGAGCGCGCCGGAGAGCTGCTGCCACGGCTATGCATGAGCAAGCCGTTGGAGTGACCCCGGCTGGACGTTGGAGTGCCCCCGCTGGACGCTGGAGAGCCCCCACGCTGGACGCTGGAGAGCCCCCCCGCTGGAGTGACCCCGCTGGAGAGCCCCCCCGCTGGAGTGACCCCGCTGGAGAGCCCCTTGAGAGTAATCTCCAAGAGTAACTCCGAGAGTGCCCTTCAAGAACAGCCCCCAGGCATGGGCCAGGGTCCAGGCCGGGGGAGCGCTTCTCGAAACGGACAGGGCGTCAGCCTGCCGGGCCTTCCTCGACCATGCGCATGGACAGGTCGATGGCCTTCACGTCCTTGGTCAGTGCGCCGCTCGAGATGCAGTCGACACCTGTCTGGGCGATGGCTTTCAGCGTCGTCTCGTCGACATTGCCGGACGCCTCCAGCGTCGCCTGGCCTGCGACGCGGCGCACCGCTTCTCGCATGTCATCCAGTGAGAAGTTGTCGAGCATGATCACGTCGGCGCCGGCGGCCAGCGCCTGATCCAGTTCCTCGAAGGTCTCGACTTCCACCTCCACCGTCAGGTCACGCGCGATGCTGCGGGCCTCCTTCACGGCGCCGGCGATGCCGCCGCAGGCCGAGATATGGTTTTCCTTGATCAGGAAGGCGTCGTAGAGGCCGATCCGATGGTTGCAGCCACCGCCACAGGCCACCGCATACTTCTGGGCGATACGCAGACCTGGCAACGTCTTGCGGGTGTCGAGCAGCCGCACACCGGTGCCCTCGAGCAGGTCGACGTAGTGGCGGGTGCGCGTGGCGGTGGCCGACAGCGTCTGCAGCAGGTTGAGAGCCGCGCGCTCGCCGGTCAGCAGGCTGCGTGCGGGGCCTGCCAGTTCGAGAAAGGGCTCGTCTGGCGTCAGTCGATCGCCGTCCGCGGCATGCCAGGTCAGAGCGACCCGGGGATCGAGGCGGCGGAACAGCTCGTCGACCCAGGCCACGCCGCAGAGTATCGCCGGCTCGCGGCTGATGACGCGGGCCTTGCCCAGATGCTTTTCGGGAATCAGTTGGGCGGTGATGTCCACCGGACCGACGTCCTCGGCCAGCAGGCGAGCGGCACTGTTGCGGATGTCTTCGGCAAGGGCGTCCTGAAAGTGCATGGGTATCTCTGTATTGCGGCGCGTGGAGCCGACATTATAGGGGCACTAGCACCTCGACGTCAGTGGGCGAGGTGACGATCCCATATTCAGACAATGGAGACACCAGCATGCAGTGTCACGACGGGTGGCTCGACGGGGCCAGGCGAGCGCCTTCGCCCAACGTCAATGAACGACCCGAACGAGAAATATCGGCGGTGGTGGTGCATTCCATCAGTCTGCCGCCGGGTCAATTCGGCGGCGAGCACATCGAGGAACTGTTCACCAACCGTCTGGATCCCGAGGCCCACCCTTACTTCGCGAGTATCGCCGGACTCAAGGTCTCGGCGCATCTGTTGATCCGTCGCGACGGAGAGTGTGTTCAGTTTGCGCCCTTCGAGGCGAGGGCCTGGCACGCGGGACGCTCCAGCTGGTTCGATGGCCATTGCCTGCGCCGCGAGCTCAACGACTTCTCGATCGGGATCGAGCTCGAAGGGGACGAGGTGTCGCCCTATCGAGACGCCCAGTACCGTGCCCTGGCCCAGGTGCTGCACGCGCTGTTTGACGCCTACCCCGAGATCACCCCCCAACGACTGACCAGTCACGCGCGAATCGCTCCCCTGCGAAAGACCGATCCCGGCCCCTCCTTCGACTGGGCGTACCTGCGGCGCTGTTTGCAGCACCGCTAGATGAAGATGCCATGCATCGTTTCGGCATAGCGCGAGCCATCACCTTCAGGTCAAACGGTAGTTTGTTTACAAGTGGCTGACTTGAGGCGCTTAAGTCATACCCCCTTTGGGTTAAGCCATTGTGTTGCAGTGCAATATGAGGTAATTGAAAAATATTTCCATAGCTGCTTCAATTGGCAGTGCAGGGCGTTTGAGGTATCTTCTTGCCCAATCGTGCTCGTTTGGCACGGACATTCTAGTAATATTACTACATGCCTGACGCTGCGAGGCGGGCGGGGAATCACCCCCTCTATCCCGCTCGCTCATTGGCCTCGATCGTGGGGCAATGGACCCCCATCGTCATTCGGAGAGACGTTCTATGAGTCTTGGTTCAAGAGAAGATCTCGATCCGGTCGAAACCCAGGAATGGTTGGATTCCCTGGAGTCTGTTCTGGATCGTGAGGGCGAGGATCGTGCCCGGTACCTGATGACGCGGCTCGCCGACCGTTATCGCCAGGACGGCATGCAGGTGCCCTTCTCGGTCACCACCCCGCATCGCAACACCATTCCGGTGCACTGCGAGGCCCCGATGCCTGGCGATCTGTTCATGGAGCGTCGTATTCGCTCGGTGATCCGCTACAACGCCATCGCTCAGGTCATTCGCAACAACAAGGCGAAGCCGGGACTGGGTGGCCACATCGCCAGCTTCATGTCCTCCGCGACTCTCTACGACGTGGGCTTCAACCATTTCTTCCGTGCCCCCAACGGCGACTTCGAAGGCGACCTGATCTACATCCAGGGTCACGTGGCACCGGGCATCTACGCCCGCGCCTACCTCGAGGGCCGGCTGACCGAAGAGCAGATGGACAGCTACCGTCAGGAAGTCGATGGCAACGGCCTGTCATCCTACCCGCACCCGTGGCTGATGCCGGAGTTCTGGCAGTTCCCGACGGTTTCCATGGGTCTGGGCCCGATCCAGGCGATCTACCAGGCCCACGTCATGAAGTACCTGCACTCCCGCGAGCTGCACGACATGCAGGATCGCAAGATCTGGTGCTTCATGGGCGACGGTGAGTGTGACGAGCCGGAATCTCTCGGCGCCATCCACCTGGCCAGCCGCGAGAAGCTCGACAATCTGATCTTTGTTATCAACTGCAACCTGCAGCGTCTCGATGGCCCGGTGCGCGGCAACTCCCGCATCATCGACGAGCTCGAGGGTGTCTTCCGCGGTGCCGGCTGGAACGTGCTCAAGGTCGTCTGGGGTCGTCACTGGGACCCGCTCTTCGAGAAGGACAAGAAGGGCATGCTGCAGAAGCGCATGGACGAGGCGGTCGACGGCGACTACCAGAACTACAAGGCCAACGGCGGTGCCTACACCCGTGAGCACTTCTTCGGCAAGTACCCGGAGACCGCCGACCTGGTCAAGGACATGTCCGACGAGGACATCTGGAAGCTCAATCGCGGTGGCCACGATCCGTTCAAGGTCTACGCGGCGTACCACGAGGCGACCACCAAACCCAATGGTCGCCCCACCGTGATCCTGGCGCATACCGTCAAGGGCTACGGCATGGGTGGCGGCGACGGCGAGGCGGCCAACGAGGCGCACCAGGTCAAGACCATGGAGTACGAGGCGCTCAAGCGCTTCCGTGATCGCTTCGGCATCCCGATCTCCGACGACCAGCTCAAGGAAGTGCCGTACTACAAGCCGGACGACGATTCGCCCGAAATGAAGTACATGCACTATCAGCGCGAACAGCTAGGCGGCTATCTGCCGAGCCGTCGCAATGACTTCGAGGCGCTCGAGATTCCCGGCCTCGATGACAAGACCTTCGCCTCCCAGACCGGCGGCTCCAAGGGCCGCGAAGTGTCCACCACCATGGCCTTCGTGCGGATCCTCAATGGCCTGGTCAAGGACAAGAAGATCGGCAAGCGGGTGGTCCCGATCATCCCCGACGAGGCGCGCACCTTCGGTATGGAGGGCATGTTCCGTCAGCTCGGTATCTACACCTCCGAAGGCCAGAAGTACGAGCCGGTCGACAAGGGCCAGATCATGTTCTACCGCGAGGATCAGAAGGGTCAGATCCTCGAGGAAGGCATCACCGAGGCCGGCGCCATGTCTGCCTGGATTGCCGCGGCCACCTCGTACTCGAACAACAACACCACTCTGCTGCCGTTCTACATCTACTACTCGATGTTCGGCTTCCAGCGGATCGGTGATCTGGCCTGGGCCGCCGGTGACATGCAGGCTCGCGGCTTCCTGTGCGGTGGTACCGCCGGTCGTACCACGCTCAATGGCGAGGGTCTCCAGCACCAGGACGGTCACAGCCTGCTGCAGGCAGCGATGATCCCGAACTGCCGCACCTATGACCCGACCTACGGGCACGAAGTCGCGGTCATCGTGCAGGATGGTCTGAAGCGGATGTTCTCCGACAAGGAAAACTGCTTCTACTACCTGACCCTGATGAACGAGAACTACGAGCACCCCGAGCTCGAGGAGATTCCCGCCGAGGACATCATCAAGGGCATGTACCTGCTGCGCGAGACCAAGGGCAAGAAGGGCCACGTCCAGCTGCTGGGCTCCGGTACCATCCTGCGCGAGGTCGAGGCTGCCGCCGAGATACTGGCCGAAGAGTGGGGTGTGGGCTCCGACATCTGGAGCGTGACCAGCTTCAATGAGCTGCGTCGCGAGGCCCTGGGGCTCGATCGTCAGGCCTTCATCAACCCGGATGCGGACCCCGAGAAGCCTCACGTCACCAAGTGTCTGGAAGGGCGCAAGGGACCGGCGATCGCCTCGACCGACTACATGAAGCTGTACGCCGACCAGGTCCGCGCCTGGGTGCCGACCGACTATCATGTACTGGGCACCGACGGCTATGGTCGCTCCGACACCCGCGAAGCGCTTCGCCGGTTCTTCGAGGTCGACCGCTACTACGTCACCGTGGCGGCGCTCAAGGCGCTGGCCGATCGTGACGAGATCGACCGCAAGGTCGTGGCCGAGGCACTCAAGAAGTACGACATCGACCCGAACAAGCCCAACCCGCTCGAGGTGTAAGGCATCGGTTGGACTGTCCGGTGGCATGGCGGGCCGGTGGCCCGCCTCCGTCAAGAGTTTGAAGGAGCGCGACCTTGAGTAGCGAAATCATCAAAGTGCCCGATATCGGTGGTGACACCGATGTGGAAATCATCGAAGTCGCGGTGTCCGAAGGTGACGTGATCGAGCCGGAAGACACCCTGATTACCCTGGAATCCGACAAGGCCAGCATGGACGTGCCGGCGCCCAAGGGCGGCAAGGTCCTCAAGGTTCTGGTCAAGGAAGGCGACACCGTCTCGGAAGGCGATGACATCGTCGAGATCGAGGCCGAAGGTGGTGGCGACGCCGACGAGGATGCTGACGCCGACGCCGATTCGGCTGAAGAGTCGCAGGCCGATTCCGGCGGCGACGAGCAGGAAGCGCCCAAGTCCGACGACAAGCCGGCACCGAAGAAGAAGAGCGGCGGTGGCAGCAAGACCGTCGAGATCAAGGTGCCGGACCTGGGTGGCTCCAGCGACGTCGAGATCATCGAGGTGGCGGTGTCCGAAGGCGACGAGGTCGGCGAGGAAGACACCCTGATCACCCTGGAGTCCGACAAGGCCTCCATGGACGTGCCGAGCCCCCACGCCGGCAAGCTGGTCAGCCTGACCGTCAAGGAAGGGGATACCGTCTCCGAAGGTGACGTCATCGGCTCCATGGAAGTCGCCGGTGAAGGCGGTGATGGCGATGAGTCTGCCGATGAGTCTGCCGATGAGAGTGCAGCCGAGTCCGCCGAAAGCGCGTCGGAAGAGCAGGAAGAGGACGATTCCGACGACGAGGCCGCCGAAGGTGGTCGTCAGGAGGTTCGTGTCCCCGACCTGTCCGGTTCCAGCGACGTGCCGATCATCGAGATGGCCGTCAGCGAAGGTGACGAGGTGGACGTCGAGGACGCCCTGATCACCCTGGAGTCCGACAAGGCCTCCATGGACGTGCCGAGCCCGTTCAAGGGCAAGGTGGTGGAGCTGTCGGTGAAGGAAGGCGACAGTGTCTCCGAGGGTGACCTGATCGGCTACATCGAGGTCGCCGGCGCGGCGCCCAAGAAGAAGGCGCCGAAGAAGGACGCTCCCAAGAAGGACGCTCCCAAGAAGGACGCCGCGAAAAAGGATGCCCCGAAGAAGGACGCGCACAAGCAGCAGGCGGCCTCCGGTCAGGGCTCTGCGGTGGCCGACAAGCCGCGTGATGCCAAGAGCGTTCACGCCGGCCCTGCGGTGCGCATGCTGGCCCGCGAACTGGGTGTCGACCTGGCCCTGGTGAAGCCCTCCGGTCCCAAGGATCGAGTGCTCAAGGAAGACGTGCAGAACTACGTCAAGCAGGCCATGGCCAACCAGGGCAAGGGCAAGAGCGACGCCGCTGCGGCACCTGCTGCCGGGGGCTCTGGCATTCCGCCGATCCCGGATCAGGACTTCAGCCAGTTCGGCGAGATCGAAGAGAAGCAGATGGGCCGCCTGATGAAGATGGGCGCCAACAATCTGCATCGCAGCTGGGTCAATATTCCCCACGTCACGCAGTTCGACGAGGCGGACATCACCGAGCTCGAGGCCTTCCGCAAGTCGATGAAGGCCGAGGCGGAAGCCCAGGGCGCCAAGCTGACTCCGCTGCCGTTCCTGATCAAGGCGTGCGCCTATGCCTTGAACAAGTACCCGCAGTTTAACGTCAGCCTCAAGGCCGACGGCGAGACCGTGGTGCAGAAGAAGTACGTGCACATCGGTATTGCCGTGGACACGCCCGATGGCCTGATGGTGCCGGTGATCCGCGATGCCGACAAGAAGTCGCTGATCGACCTGGCCAAGGAGTCGGTGGAGCTGGCCAAGAAGGCTCAGTCGAAGAAGCTCAAGCGTGACGAGATGACCGGTGGTTGCTTCACCATCTCGAGCCTGGGCTCCATCGGCGGGACCGCCTTCACGCCCATCGTGAACCCGCCGGAGGTGGCGATCCTCGGGGTCTCCAAGGCGTCGATGAAGCCGGTGTGGAATGGCGCGGACTTCCAGCCGCGACTGATGATGCCGCTGTCGCTGTCCTATGACCACCGTGCCGTCAACGGCGCCGATGCCGCGCGCTTCACCGCGTTGCTGGGACAGTTGTTGACCGACGTGCGTCGCCTTCTGCTGTAATTCAGGCTGAATGCGAGAACAGAACGGCGCCGCAAGGCGCCGTTTCTCGTCCTGCCGTCAGCTCTGACTGCGTGCCATGTGGATGTGCCAGGCCGGGCGAATCGTGACGCTTCTATGACTCCTGACCAAAGTGCAATCTAGATGCCAGCAGCTTGATGTTAAACGCTTTTTCTGCAGGTTTTCGGTGAGTTGCGAGTAACCTCAGGTTGTGTCGCCAAGACGGCACGGGTATTGTTCGCTTAACCCATTCTTCACCCCGACTTTTCGCTTTCTCGAAGGAGTTCCAACGATGCGTTTGATCCTCTTGGGTGCCCCGGGTGCCGGCAAGGGCACCCAGGCCCAATTCATCTGTGAGCGCTACGATATCCCACAGATTTCCACTGGTGATATGCTGCGTGCAGCGGTCAAGGAAGGCAGTGAACTGGGCCTCAAGGTGAAGGAAATCATGACCACCGGTGGCCTGGTCTCCGATGACATCATCATTGCCCTGGTCAAGGAACGCATCGCCCAGCCTGACTGCGCCAACGGTTTCCTGTTTGATGGCTTCCCGCGCACCATTCCCCAGGCCGATGCCATGAAGGAAGGTGGCGTCAAGATCGATCACGTGCTCGAGATCGCCGTGGCCGACGAGGAAATCGTCAATCGTCTGGCGGGTCGTCGGGTCCACCCGGCGTCCGGCCGCGTCTACCATGTCGACCACAATCCGCCCAAGGAAGACGGCAAGGATGATGTGACCGGCGAGGCGCTGGTTCAGCGTGATGATGATCGCGAGAACACCGTTCGCAATCGTCTGTCGGTCTACCACGAGCAGACCGAGCCGCTGGTGGGCTACTACCAGCAATGGGCCCAGCAGGCGCCTGAGGATGCCCCGCGCTATCATCGCGTGGAAGGCGTGGGTAGTGTCGATGACATCACCCGTCAGGTGCGCGAGGCCCTCGAAGGCTGATCTACCGCACCACGCTTGCTGCATTCGACTCACGGCTCGCCCCAAGGCGGGCCGTGAGTCGTTTATAATGTGCCGGATTCACTACCAGGATGAGCCTGACATGACCTTGATTGTGGCCCTCGATGCCTCCTCGAGCGCCTGCTCCGCGGCCCTGCTGCGTCGCCAGGAGGGTAGCCCGGACGAGGTGATAGCGCGTTTTGCGCAGACCCCGCGAGAGCATACCCGTCGTCTGTTGCCGATGGTCGACGAAGTGCTGGCCGAGGCCGGGGTGGCGGCCAGCGAACTGGACGCCGTGGCCTACGGGCGCGGACCAGGCTCCTTCACAGGCTTGCGGATTGCCGCGGGTGTGGCCCAGGGGCTGGCCTATGGACTGGACCGGCCACTGGTCGGTGTATCGACGCTGGAGGCACTGGCGCTGGGCGGCCACCTGCGCCATCGCTATCGCTACATGGTCACCGCGCTGGACGCCCGCATGGGCGAAATCTACGTCGGTGCCTGGCGGGTCGAGGATGGGCGGCCGTTGGCACTGATGGACGAAGCGGTGCTGCCGCCCGAACGACTGGTGCTGCCCCGCGAGCATGAAGACCATGATTGGGTGGGGCTGGGGTCTGGCTGGGCGCTGTGGGATCAGATGCCCGCCGAGATCCAGGCCAGCCTCAATCTGACCGTGACCGATGTCGACCCTGCCGCCGAGGACATGGTGCGCCTGGCCGTCGAGGTCTTTGCCGCAGGCGATGCCCAGCGTCCCCATGACGCCCAGCCCGTCTATCTGCGCGATCAGGTGGCCTGGAAGAAGACCGAGCGAAAGGCGCGTTCGTGAGTGTTCGCCTGAGCCCTGACCTGGCGCTGCCCTTCGTGTTGGACACCGACCCCGAGGCGGCGCTGGCGCTGGAACGGGATGACCAGGGTCGGCTGGTGCTGGTCGGTGACGAGGCCCGCTATGGCAAGCCGCTGTGGGTGGACTTCGTCGGTGGGCGAGCCGGCCACCGACGGCGTTTCGGCGGTGGGCGCGGTCAGCTGGTGGCTCGGGCCTGCGGTCTGGCCAAGGGCGTCACCCCGAGCATCATCGATGCCACCGCGGGTCTAGGCCGTGACGCCTTCGTGCTGGCGAGCCTGGGCGCCGAGGTGCTGCTGATCGAGCGGGTAGCCGCGATTGCGGCCCTGCTGGATGACGGACTCCGGCGTGCCCGGGAGGATAGCGACACTCAGGAAGCGGCGGCGCACATGCACCTTGCCCACGGCGACAGCAGTCGTGAGCTTGGCGCCATCGTGGCAGCGGCCGGGGTAGCCCCGGAGGTGATCCACCTGGACCCGATGTTCCCCCACCGCGACAAGTCGGCCCTGGTCAAGAAGGAGATGCGGCTGTTTCGCGAGTTGGCGGGGGACGATGACGATGCACCGCGGCTATTGGAAGCGGCGCTGGACGTCGCCAGCCACCGCGTGGTGGTCAAGCGTCCGCGCAAGGCGCCTGCCATAGCAGGCCCCGAGCCGAGGCATCGACTCGAGGAGAAGACCAGCCGCTACGACATCTACGTGCACCGCTCGCTCAAGGCTGAGCGCTGACCTCCGAGGGAGTCTCGACGGCCTCCTCGCGGTGACGGCTGATCAACGCCAGCCGCCGTCGCAGCGAGGCGTCGAGCAGGCGTGAGGCCCGCTGGGCCGCGCGCTTGAGGCACTCGTCGAAGTGCAGCCGGTCCTGCTCGAGCCACACCCAGCCTTCCTGTTCCAGGGTATCGATCAGGGTCTCGAACAGCTTGGGGTCGAAGAACTCCGGTGCCTCGCGACCGCTGAGCAGTCCAAGGCGTTCCGACAGCGCACGCGAGCGCTCCTTCAGGGTGGCCCGGTCCAGTGCCCCCGATCCGGATCGCAGCAGCACCTCGATCAGCAGGGCGTTGCGCTCCAGCGATGGCTGGATCATGCGGCCGATCAGCTCGAGGCGTTCTCGGCCTTCGAGGCTTTCCACCGGCGTAAAGCCTTCGCCATGGCGCTCCAGCAGCCCCAGGTCCACCTGGACGGCAAGAATGGCCGCGAGGCGTTCCTTCATGTCCGCGCTTTCATCGACACAGAACTCCCGGGCCAGCGGTGGCCAAAGCGGCGTCAACAGGTCGCAGAGTTCGTGGAGGCTGCGTTGGTGGCGGCTGCGAAAGGCGAAGGCGACCAGCGCCGGCAGGGCGAACAGGTGCAGCACGTTGTTGCGATACCAGGCCAGCAGTGCCGCTTGCTCGGGCGTGGCGCTAACGATGTCACCAAGGCTATGGGCGTGGCGCTCGACCATGTCCAGGTCCACCGCCCTGGCGATGCAGGCTTCCGGAGACTCGTCGGGCAGACTGGGTCTTTCGCCGCAGGCGGGGCTGTCGGCCAGGCGACAGAGCAGGGCGAGCTGGTCGGTCAGGGTGGCGTACTCCAGGGCGCGGTGCGGCGACGAGAGTAGCGCTAGGCCTGTCAGGTTGATGGCATTCAGCGCCGCCACCCGGTTGATGCGCCGGGTCAGGGATCTGCCAAGCGTGGTGACCGTCGGTGCCAGCCAGTCGGGGCGCGGCGACTCGTCGTCTCGCCAGCCGGGGGCGTGGCTATCGAGAAAGCCCCCGATGGGCAGCGGCTCGCCGATATTGACCGATACCCGGCCGTAGGGCTCGCGCAGACGTCCGAGCACCCGCAGCAGATCCAGCGGGGACTCCTTGCGCTTCTTGCCACCGCCCAGTTCGCGCTGGTAGCTGGAGTTCTCGAGAATACGCTCGTAGCCGATATAGACCGGAACAAAGACCATCGGCCGCTCGTCGACCCGCTGGCAGCGCAGGAAGGACCGCAGTGTCATCGCCAGCATGCCGGGACGAGGCGTGAGCATGCGACCGCTGCGGGAACGACCGCCTTCGATGAAGTACTCCATCGGATAGCCCCGGGCCAGCAGGCGGTGCAGATATTCGTTGAACACCGCGCCGTAGAGGCGGTTGTCGCGAAAGCTGCGACGCAGGAAGAAGGCGCCACCACGTCTCAGCAAAGGGCCGATCAACGGCATGTCAAGGTTGCGTCCTGCGGCGATGTGGGGCGGCATCAAGCCTTCGCGGTAGAGCACGTAGGACAGCAGCAGGTAGTCGATATGGCTGCGGTGGCAGGGCACGTAGATCAGGGTGTGATCCTCGGCCAGGGCCTTGACCTCTTCCAGACCATTGACGTCGACGCCGTCGTAGAGCCGGTTCCACAGGCGCTTCAAGGCGCCGGCCAGAAAGCGCAGCACCGGATAGGTCATGTTGGCCGCGATCTCGTGGCCATAGCGTCTGGCGCGTCGCTTGAGTCGTTTGCGTGAGCTGGCCTTCTCTGCCAGTTGGTCGATCTCCCGACGCACCTCGTCGCTTGCCACCACTCCCTGAATCATCGTGCTGCGGTGCGACAGGTCCGGCCCCAGCACCCGCGTACGCACCCGGCGAAAGTGTACCCGCAACAGCCTTGCCGCCTTGCGGTTGGTGCGTGGGGCGTCACCGTCATGCAGTTCTTCGAGGTGCAGCGGGGCGCCGAACTGGATTTCCACGTCGCGGCCGTTGACCAGCACCGACAGCGCTCGCCGCAGTCGTCCGGTCAGGCGCCAGCTGTCCGCTGCCAGCAGATGCCAGAGGCCGAAGTCCTTGCCCGGGGCTCGCCCCCAGAACACACTGACGGGCACCAGCTGTATCCGGGTGTCGCTGGTGATCAGCTCGGTGAAGGGCGCGACACCGGTGGCTTGGCCCGGCCACAGCCGGAACCGGCGTGCCGGCAGCGCCACGCAGCGCGGCAGGTTGCTGTCGGGCAGCGCCAACCGGCCACGCGCCGGGGGCAGGCCATGACGTTGGCAGTAGCTGTCCAGCAGCAGGGCGTCGCTCAGCGAGGGGCGCGGTAGCACATAGAGCGTCGGCAGCTGCGGATCCAGCGCCAGTTTATCCGGCGTCGGTTCCGCCAGCCGAACCTCGGTCCACAGTTCGATGAGTCGGCGCAGCGGTGCGCGAAGCATGCCAGGCATAGCAATTCCGTTGTTCGGGGCAGTAGGCGAGGACCGTCTGCGGGCCATCCATGTCGTGCCGTCAGTATAACGATCGGGTAGGGTGGCGCCATGATCTGCTTGATATCCGGTTGATATGACACCGCCAGGGAGACGTGCAGCATGACCACCGCGTGGCGACAGCATAATCGCGTCGATCTATTGCCGGAGGCCGATCGCTTCCTGCCGGCGCTGTTCGAGGCGGTGGCCGAGGCCCGTCAAAGCGTGCTGATCGAACTTTATCTGATGGAGTCCGGCGAACTGGCCGACCGCGTCATCGAGGCGCTGGTGGCCGCATCGCAGCGCGGCGTCGCCGTCTATCTACTGTTGGACGGTTTCGGCGCCATGGGGCTTTCAGGCCAGGATAGAGAACGCCTGGTCGCATCCGGCGTGTGGTTGCGGGACTTCAACCCGCTGGGCTGGCACTCGCTGGGACGCAACGTCAGTCGTGATCATCGCAAGCTGGTGGTGGTGGATCAGCGACTGGCCTTTACCGGGGGCTTTGGCGCCGTCGATGAGTTCCTGGCGGCCTGGTTCGAGGTGGCCGTGCGTGTCGAGGGCCCGGTGGTGGCCGACTGGGTGGCGCTGTTTGCCCAGGTGTGGAACTCGCCGCTGACCAGAGGCGCCCCGCAGGCGCCGGCGCTGCCGTCGCCGAGTGGCGAGAGGCGCCATGACCCTGGAGTCAGGGCACGGGTGATCTGGGGGCGGGGGTACCGCTTTCAGGCCATTCGCCACTCACTGCAGGAGCGAATCGCCCGCGCCGAACGGCGCCTGTGGCTGTGTACGCCCTACTTTGTGCCCACCCTGGGGCTGAGGCTCAGGCTGCAGCGCGCGGCGCGCAAGGGCCGTGACGTGCGCCTGCTGCTGCCAGGACGGGACCACGACCATCCCGGTATCCGCTACGCCGGGCAGCGCTTCTACTCTCGGTTGCTGCGGGCAGGGGTGCGCATCTACGAGTTCCAGCCAAGCTTCATCCACGCCAAGTTCGTGGTCGCCGATGACTGGGTCAGCCTGGGGTCCTGCAACTTCGACCACTGGAGCCTGCAGTGGAACCTCGAGGCCAATCAGGAGGTCGAGGACGCCGTCCTGGCCGACGAGGTCGCGGCGCTGTTCGAGCGCAATTTCGCGGCGAGTCGGGAGATCACCCGGGAAAGCTGGGCGCGCCGCTCCTGGTGGGCCAGGATCAGGACCTGGCTGTACGGCACCCTTGATGGCTGGCTGACCCGCTTGCGCTGAGGCGCCGGCTATCGCTTGCTCCGGTGCTGACCAGCGCCTGGCCTGTGACTCGCTATCGCTTGCCCTGTTATTCGCTATCGCTTGGCCTGCAACTCGCTAGCGCTTGGCCTGTTATTCGCTATCGCTTTCCTTTGGGGCCTTTGGCCTGGGGTCTGCCCTGGCCGCCCTTGCCCTTGTTGCCTTGGCTCTTGTTGCCAGGGCCCTTGTTGCCAGGGCCCTTGTGGCCTGCCTTGCCACCCCTGCCGCCGGCTGGCGCCTTGCCGCGGGGCTTGGGCTTGGGGGTGTCCGGCGGTACCCGGAAGTGCAGGTACAGATCCAGCACCAGTTCCGGCAACTGACCGACCAGGCGCTCGAGTCGCTCGCCTTCCCCGGCCAGATCGGCCATGTCGGGCTCGTCAGCGAACAGTCCCGACAGCGCCATGAAGGGCAACAGCAGTGTGGCCACGGTTTCTTCATCGCCCTCGAACCAGGCGCCCTCGTCGAGGAAGACGCCTTCCATGAAGCCGGCACACCAGTCGCCGATGGGCGTCTCTTCCGCCGCCATGCCGTCCAGCGTCAGCTCGAAGGGCAGCTCGGGAAGACCGCCGCCTTCCAGCACGCCGATAGCGTTGGTCCTGAGCTGCTCGAGCAGGCCCAGGATGATCTCCCTTTCCTGGTCGCTTTCGAACTCGGGGGTGCCGTGAAACAGCTCCGCGACCCAGGCGGCAGCCTCGACATCCCGCGGCGCCACCGCCAGCGCGACCAGGAAGCCGTGGGCGCCGATCAGGTCCAGCGCATCGGGACCGGCGCGCTCCTCGAGAAAGTCATCGAGCAGGTCCAGAGCGTCGTCTTCGAGCAAGGGGAGGGGGAGCGGCGTTTCGGCGTCGGACATGGGGCGCTCACTTGGCGAGGGGATGACTGGACGGTGGTCTTTACCGTCCCCGTTCGAGGCGGCATTCTAGCACTCCTTTACCTACTCTGACTGCGTCATGACCTCGACCCGGCCATCAATTCGCCCGCGCGCTCGCGGTGACTCTCCCACCCCGGTGTTGCCCGACGTCGACGACGCCTGGCTTCAGTCACTCGACGTCGCCGCCCTGCGCCAGGCGCTGATGGCAAGAGTCGTGGAGGCGGTGGCGCTGTGTCGTGACTATCATCCTGGGCTGCCGGAGCCGAAGGTGTGGTGCGATCTGCGCGGCAAGGGCGCAGGGCAGGCCCACTTCGGTCGCGGCGGACTGCGCTTCAATGGCCAGTTGTTGGAAGAGAACCGCCACGCCTTCTTCACCGAGGTGGTGCCCCACGAGGTGGCCCACTGGCTGGTCTGGCACCTGGAAGATGGGCCTACCTTTCGCCCCCATGGCAGGGAGTGGCAGACCGTCATGCTCAGGCTGTTCGGCTTGGCCCCCCGGGTCACCCATCGCTTCGATACCGCCCGCTCGAGCCCTGTCCCGTATCGCTATCGCTGCGCCTGTCGCGAGCACGGATTCTCGGCACGGCGTCACGCCAACGCCCAGGCCGGTCAGGAGTATCGCTGCCGGCACTGTCGCGGCCGACTGTGCCTGGTTGGGAAGAAGTGCTGAAATTTGCGCTTAACCTCTTGTTATAAAATAAAAAAATAGTCATACCAATGTCTAAGGGGAAACCCTGGCCTGGCGACGTTATGCTGGCTGTCAGGTTATTCGCGCCGGTCGGTCTCTCTTATTCAGGCGGCTGGCTCTTCACTTCGATGGGTATCCAAGGACAGAGCACCATGAGCGATCATCAGCACGTCTATCCGGTTTCCGATGCGTTTGCCAAGACCGCCTGGGCCGACAAGGCCACCTACGACAAGCTCTATCGGCAGTCGGTGGAAGATCCCGAGGGCTTCTGGAAGGAGCAGGCCGCACGCCTTGACTGGATCAAGCCGCCGCAGACCATCAAGTCGGTATCCTTCGCCAGCGACAATGTCGACATCCGCTGGTTCGAGGACGGCACCCTCAACGTGGCGGCCAACTGCCTGGATCGACACCTCGACAAGCGTGGCGACAAGCCGGCGATCATCTGGGAAGGGGACGATCCGAACGAATCTTCGGTGATCACCTACCGCGAGCTGTACGAGCGTACCTGCCAGCTGGCCAACGCCCTGAAAGGAATGGGGATCGGCAAGGGTGACACCGTGACCCTGTACATGCCGATGATCCCGGAAGCCGCCATGGCCATGCTGGCCTGCGCCCGTATCGGTGCGGTGCACTCGGTGGTGTTCGGCGGCTTTTCTCCCGACGCCCTGGCACAGCGGGTCAAGGACGCTGCCTCACGGGTCATCATCACCGCCGACCAGTCCGTACGCGGTGGCAAGCAGGTACCGCTGAAGGACAACGTCGACGCCGCCCTGACCCGTGATGGCACCGACGTGGCCGAGAAGGTGCTGGTGGTCAAGCGTACCGGCGGTGACATCGAATGGCACGAGGGACGTGACGTCTGGTACCACGACGCAGTGGCCGACCAGGACACCGACTGCCCCGCCGAAGAGATGGGCGCCGAGGATCCGCTGTTCATCCTGTATACCTCCGGCTCCACCGGCACCCCCAAGGGGCTCAAGCACACCACCGGCGGCTACCTGACCTACGCCAGCCTCACCCACCAGTACGTGTTCGACTATCACGAGGACGAGGTCTACTGGTGCACCGCGGACGTGGGCTGGGTCACCGGCCACAGCTACATCGTCTATGGGCCCCTGGCCAACGGTGCGGTGACCCTGATGTTCGAGGGGGTGCCGAGCTATCCGACCCACGGGCGGATGGGTGAGATCGTCGACAAGCACAAGGTCAGTATCCTTTACACCGCCCCCACCGCAGTGCGCGCCCTGATGGCCCACGGCGACAAGGTGATGGACTCCAGCTCTCGGGATAGCCTGCGCCTGCTTGGCTCGGTGGGCGAGCCGATCAACCCCGAGGCCTGGGAGTGGTTCTACCGGGTGATCGGCAACAGCAAATGCCCGATCGTCGATACCTGGTGGCAGACCGAGACCGGCGGCATCATGATCACCCCGTTGCCCGGTGCCATCGACCAGAAGCCGGGCTCCGCGACCCTGCCGTTTTTCGGTGTGCAGCCGGCGCTGGTGGACAACGAAGGCAAGCGCCTCGAGGGCGCCACCGACGGCAACCTGGTCATCCTCGATTCCTGGCCGGGACAGGCGCGCTCCATCTGGAACAATCACGAGCGCTTCATCCAGACCTACTTCTCCACCTACGAGGGGACTTACTTCACCGGTGACGGCTGTCGCCGTGACGAGGACGGCTACTACTGGATCACCGGCCGGGTGGACGACGTCCTCAACGTGTCCGGTCACCGCATGGGCACCGCCGAGATCGAGTCCTCGCTGGTGGCACACTCAGCGGTGGCCGAGGCCGCCGTGGTGGGCTTCCCCCATGACATCAAGGGGCAGGGTATCTATATCTACGTGACCCTCAACGACGAGGCCGAACCCACCGACGAGCTCAAGAAGGAACTGACCCAGTGGGTGCGCAAGGACATCGGCCCGATCGCCTCGCCGGATCATATCCAGTGGGCACCGGGACTGCCCAAGACCCGCTCGGGCAAGATCATGCGCCGGATTCTGCGCAAGATTGCCGCCAATGAGTGCGATGGCCTCGGCGACACCAGTACCCTGGCCGATCCTTCGGTGGTCGAGGATCTGATCGAGCACCGCGCCGCCAAGTAAGGCTCATGGCGTAACAGCAGGTCCTGCGGGCCGGCTGCCGGAAACTTCCGGCGCCGGCCCGTTTTTGCATAGTGATGGAGGCCGCAGAGTCGGCACCACGGGTAGCCGTTGAGGATGCTTGCGTCAGGGCGCTTGGGAAAGCCGGCAACCATGGGGTAACATGCTGTGCAAACAAGCGTCTTGCGTTGCGGCGTCCAGGCCTGACACGCTGCATCGGAATCCGGAGGAGAGTCCATGGCCTTTGCCCAGAAATTCATCGTAGCCGATGATCATCCGCTGTTCCGTGCCGCCCTGACGCAGGCGCTTCGCCAGCTCGCGCCCCAGGCCGAAATCATCGAGGCCGACACCATGGAGGCCACCTCGGACGTGGTCATTCGCCACCCCGACGCGGACCTGATCCTGCTCGATCTGCACATGCCTGGAGCCCACGGCTTCTCCGGGCTGATCCAGCTGCGTGGTCAGACCCCGGATGTGCCGGTGGCGGTGGTATCCGGCAGCGATGAAGTGCACGTCGTGCGCCGCGCCATCGACTACGGTGCCTCGGGGTTCATTCCCAAGTCCTCGTCGCTGGCGTTGATCGCCGAGGCGGTGGGCGAGATCCTCGACGGCGAAGTGTGGCTGCCGGAAGAGATGGCCGACGCCCTGGGTGAGGCCAACGAGGAAGAGGCGCGCTTTGCCGAGGCCATCGCCTCGCTGACGCCTCAGCAGTTCCGCGTACTCAACATGTTGACCGAAGGCCTGCTCAACAAGCAGATCGCCTACGAGCTGAACGTCTCCGAGGCCACCATCAAGGCCCACGTGACCGCCATCCTCAGAAAGCTGGGCGTGCACTCGCGCACCCAGGCGGTGATCGCTGCCCAGAAGCTCGAGGTCGAGCCACCCAAGGTCGAATCCTGACGCGGTTGCTTGCGCATCGACGACACCCCGCCCAGGCGGGGTGTCGTGGTTCTGGAGCGGGGGCCTAGTCCTATGCTGGCGCCGGCCCTGGTGGCAGCCAGCCGGTGTTCATTCGACGTCGTCCGGCAGCACCAGCCGGTCATGGCGTCCCATCAGAAAATCCTGATTCATTGCCAGCGCCTCGCGCAGGAAGTCCCACAGCAGACGCACCCGGGCAAGCTGGCGCTGCTCCTGCCGGGCGGTGATCCAGAACTGACGCACCACCGACACTTCGTCCTCCAGCAGCGGCATCAGCCCGTCTCGTCCCGCCGTCATGAAGCACGGCAGAATGCCCAGGCCTGCGCCGCTCTCGGTGGCCATCATCTGGGTCGTCACGCTGGTGCTGCGAAGCGCAAAGTGGGTCTGCTGCGCCTGTTGCACCTCCGGCGACAGTAGCGGATCCAGGTAGTTGAGCTGCTCGCTGAACAACAGGTCGTCCACGTAGCCGATCAGCGGATGTGTGCCCAGCTGGGCAAGCTGCTGCGGTGCCCCGTGGCGCTCGACGTAGTGCCTCGCCGCGTAGAGCTTGAGCCGGTAGTCGCACAGTCGCGAGGTGACCAGACCGGGGTTGCCCGGTCGTTCGATGGTGATCGCCAGGTCTGCTTCATGGCGGCTGAGATTGACCACGCGAGGCAGCGCCAGCAGGTCCAGGGTGAGGCCGGGATGACGCCGGCAGAAGGCGCTGAGCAGCGGGGCCACCACCCAGGTCCCGAAGCCTTCGGTCACGCCAAGTCGGATCTGGCCCTCCAGGCGCAGGTTCTGATCGGTCAGGCTGTCGGCGGCCTCGTCGGCGTGTCGGGCCATCTGTTCCGCGTGGCTCTTCAGACGTTCGCCGGCGGGAGTCAGGCGGTAGCCGTGGGTGCTGCGTTCGAACAACTGGGTGTTGAGTCGCTGTTCGAAGCGGCGGGTTCGCCGCGACAGGGTCGAGTGGTCAACGCCCAGCCGTCGGGCGGCGTCGGACAGGCGGGCATGCCTGGCCACCTCGAGAAAGACCTGAAGATCCTGCCAGTCGAGCAAAAATCACCTCCGCTGAGCGACGACGTCGTGGACTTCGATGTGTTTGTGGTTGTGCATCAGTGCACAAGCAATGTGCCTGTCTGGCCGTTGTTTGGCCATCCTACCTGTGTCTAGACTGGTCAGCATGGATAGCCGTGCCGTGGTGCACACCGCCACGGCGATCAAGGCGGCTGCTGGCATGGCAGTACGCCCAGTCCATCTCATACGACGCCACGCTCATGCACAACGACAACAGCCGGAGCACGCCCATGTCAGTCCGCGAAATTCCCATGATCATCGATGGCCAGGCCGTCCCCTCGCAGTCCAGCGAATGGCGCGATGTGATCAATCCGGCGACCCAGCAAGTGGTCGCGCGGGTGCCGTTCTGTACCCTGGAGGAGGTCGACCGGGCCGTTGCCAGCGCCCATCAGGCCTTTGCCACCTGGCGCAAGGTGCCGCTGGCCAAGCGCATGCGCATCATGCTCAAGCTGCAGGCGCTGATTCGCGAGCATACCCCGGAGCTTGCCGCCCTGATCACCGAGGAGCACGGCAAGACCCTGCCCGACGCCGAAGGTGAAGTCGGTCGTGGTCTCGAGGTGGTCGAACACGCCTGCTCGATCACCTCGCTGCAACTGGGGGAGCTGGCCGAGAACGCCGCCAACGAGGTGGACGTCTACACCCTCAACCAGCCGCTGGGGGTAGGTGCCGGCATCACCGCCTTCAACTTCCCCATCATGTTGCCCTGCTTCATGTTCCCGCTGGCCATTGCCACCGGCAACACCTTCGTGCTGAAGCCCTCCGAACAGGACCCGAGCTCCACCCTGCGCCTGGTGGAACTGGCGCTCGAGGCCGGTGTCCCCGCCGGTGTGCTCAACGTGGTGCATGGCGGCCCTGATGTCGCCAATCACCTGTGCGAGCACCCGGATATCAAGGCCATGTCGTTTATCGGGTCCACCCATGTCGGCACCCAGCTTTATCGCCGTGCCAGCGAGTCCGGCAAGCGCGCTCAAGCCATGATGGGTGCCAAGAACCACTGTGTGGTGATGCCTGACGCCAACCGCTCTCAGGCCATCAACAACCTGCTGGGGTCGGCCTTCGGCGCCGCCGGCCAGCGCTGCATGGCCAACTCGGTGGTGGTGCTGGTCGGCCAGGCCCGGGAGTGGCTCGAGGATATCGTCGAGGGGGCTCGCAACATGAAGGTGGGGCCGGGCACCGACCGCGAGGCGGATCTCGGGCCTCTGGTGTCACCGGCGGCCAAGGATCGTGTCGAAGGCTTGATCGCCAAGGGCGAACAGGAAGGCGCTCGGCTGCTGGTCGACGGACGTGGCTGCCAGGTCGAGGGCTACCCCGACGGCAACTTCGTCGGCCCAACCCTGTTCGCCGGCGTGACGGCGGACATGAGCATCTATCGTGAAGAGGTGTTCGGTCCGGTGCTGTGCGTGGTCGAGGTGGACACGCTGGACGAGGCCATCGCCTTCGTCAACGCCAACCCCAACGGCAATGGTACTTCCATCTTCACCAATTCCGGCTGGGTGGCGCGTCGCTTCGAGAGCGATATCGATGTCGGTCAGGTGGGCATCAATGTGCCGATCCCGGTGCCGGTGGCCTACTTCAGTTTTACCGGCTCGCGCGCCTCCAAGTTGGGTGACCTTGGCCCCAATGGCAAGCAGGCCATCAGCTTCTGGACCCAGACCAAGACGGTGACCGCGCGCTGGTTCGAGCCGGAAAACGTCTCGAGCGGCATCAACAGCACCATCTCGCTCGGCTGATCCAGGGCCGAGCAGGCATGCTGACGCAGCGGCCACGTCTTGTCTGACTCGAGCTCTCGGGCCTGGCCCGGCTGCAGGCTGCGATGCCCCCATCAAGGGGGCATCGTCGTTTTCGGCAGCGGCGACCCGGCATTCGATCAAAGTACCAGAGCACTAAATTGACCTTTACGTTAACGTCAATGTATTGCCTGGCCCTTCTTCCATGCCCACGTCAGCCCGGAGCCCCCATGAGCCCCTCGATCAGCCCATCTCTCAGCCGCTTTCCCGTCCCCGAATCACTGAACGATCTGCCCGATGATATCCGTGACAGCATCCTGGCGGTTCAGGAGAAGGCGGGCTTCGTGCCTAATGTCTTCTTGATGCTGGCCCATCGGCCGGCGGAGTTTCGTGCCTTCTTCGCCTATCACGATGCGCTGATGGAGCGTGAGTCCGATAGCCTGACCAAGGCCGAGAAGGAGATGATCGTGGTCGCCACCAGCGCCCGCAACCACTGCCTCTACTGCGTGGTGGCTCATGGAGCGCTGGTCAGGATCTACAGCAAGGATCCTCTGCTCGCCGACCAGGTGGCGGTCAACCATCGCAGTTCTGGCTTGAGCGAGCGACATCGCGTCATGCTGGACTTCTCGCTGCACTGCGCAATCGATCTGGGTGAGCTGACCGATGAGTGGGAGCAACGTCTGCAGGCGGTGGGGTTCAGCCGCGACGATATCTGGGATATCGGTGCGATCTGCGCCTTCTTTGGGCTGTCCAACCGCCTGGTGACCTTGACCGGGACGCCACCCAACCCGGAATTCTATTTGATGGGCAGGGTGCCCAGAGACGCCTGAACTCAGCCCATCAGCTTCGACAGTGGTTGCTCTGCCAGATCGGCAAGCCAGTGGGTGAGGGCGGAGCGCTGGGCCGCATGAAGGACCAGGCCCACGGTGTCATCGCTGTCGGCGGGGGAGTCATCGTGGGGCAGGCTGACGGCGAAGTCGCCTTCTTCCAAGTGGAACTCGTGAATCTCGCGCAGGCCTACCGGGGTCTCGCAGCGAATCGAGCGGTAGCTGTCGTCTTCGCCATAGATGAGGCGATGGCAGACCTTGTAGCGTGTGTAGAGCGAGAGTCCGCCGGGGAAGGCCGGCCACTTCGCCGGGTGAAGGCGAATATCGCTATCCAGCCCCATGGCATTGGCCTCGGCGCTGGACAACGCCTCTTCCAGGGCCGGGGCGAGCAGTGGGTGTGACTGGGTGTGTGGTGCGGCGTTGATGAGGTCATGAGGGCGGTGGATGTCGGCGTCCCGGAAGTTCAGGGTGTGCTGTTCGCAGTCGCCGTTTTCCCAGCCATCGAGCAGTCGTAACGTCAGTCGGCCCTGGCGCATCGGCGCGAAGACCAGCAGATTGAGGGCCAGCAGTAGATGCAGGCGTCGCTCGCTGGTCTGGTTGTCGAAGGCGGTATAGGGCGAACTGAATAGCCGATGCAGGCGACCGGGCGCGTGTTCCTTGGCTTCATGGTAGGACATGGGGCATTTTCCTCGAGACCGTACGACAACCAGCACATGCCACCATCAGGACCTGGTTGAAGCAGGGGCGTCTGCCGAGCTTCCCGCATGCCCTGATCGAGGCTTTTTATTTTAGACCCAACTTTATTAGCAGAAATTTAAATTTTTATCGAGACAATGCCGAGCCAGGCGAGTGGAAGTCAGTGATCGTCACTCTGGGCGGCCGTTGAACTGGTTGTCTTCTCTGCTGCCTGGGCGGGGGCTGGCAACGTCTTGGCTGAGGTCTTCGAGGCGGCCTCTGCGGCACTGCGCTTTCTGGCTTCCTTGTTGCGATACATCATGGCGTCGGCGGCGCGCAGCAGTTCTTCCTCGCGCAGGTAGTCTCGATCCCCGGTCTCGGCGACGCCCAGGCTGATCGAGAAGTTCGGGTACTTGCTCTGGAAGGCCAGTTCAATCTTGCTGCCGATGGTCTTGGCGCTCTTGGCGTCACAGTCTGGCAGGATACAGCAGAATTCATCCCCCCCGAGGCGGCAGCAGATGTCGCTGCTGCGGACCGTTTCACGCATGATCTGGCCGAAGGTGACAAGGATTTCATCACCCTTGTGGTGGCCGTGGGTATCGTTGATCTGCTTGAAGTCATCGATATCGCAGTAGATCAGGCTGACCAGCGAGTGACGTCGCTCGGCCATGCGGATCTCCCTGTTCAGGGCCTCGCTCATGCCTCGCTTGTTGAACAGCCCGGTAAGGGCGTCCTTTTCTGCGTAGGCGGCCAGCTCCTTGGTCTTCTCTTCCAGGTTGCGAGCGTAGAGCTCCATTCGGCGCTTGGCGCTGTGGACCTCGTTGAGCAGGGTATCGATATAGGTATCGAAGACCAGGGTGATATCGAAGTACATCAATTTGTCGAGGTTGTTCTTCGCCGACTTGGTCGCCTGCACGTCCTCGAGGTTCTCGTCGATGACGCGAAACAGGATTTCCTTGAGCGTGCGCATGGCGGCCAGAAACAGCTTGGGTTCGACGCCGATACGCTTGTGCACCAGACCGATGCGCAGCCGACTGTTGACGTATTCCGCGTCGTAGTAGCCGGTGAAGATGTCGAGGACGTACTGGCGCTGGGCCGAGCGCAGTCGCTGCAGGGTCTCGGAGTCGCCGATCAGCAGGCTGATCTCGTCGATCTCGGTCTGCCGCTCGTAGAACTCTTCGACGATGATTTCGATATGCTCGTTGATGAGGGGTTTGAGCGCTGCCAGATCGGCCAGGTCGGCTTCGTCGAGGCTCAGGAATTCCTTGCGACGCTGGATCTCGACCTCGCTGATGTGCATCTGTTCCAGCAGGGACTTGTCGATTGGCCTCATGGCAACTCTCACTGGATGGGTGCGACCACTGCGGAACGACATCGAGCCGTGCGGCCGCACCATGTCTTGAAGGCTACCTTCAAGATATATCGTGGATTGGAGACTCCTGCATCGCATTTTCGCGGTTTTACACGCAATTGACACACACCTATTCCACGCGGTGCGCGATCAAGTACACCATCCTAGGTATGCTGTGGATCTAGTGCTGGAGAGGGGGAAAGTTGGCGCCTGGCCCTAAGTCTATTGAATGACCGAACGCAACAGCTCACCAACGTTGCCACTCTGGGACGGCAATGCCAGCAGGGCAGGATCGGGCGACGTCGCCGTCAGGCTGGCCACCTGAAACTTGTCGCCAAAACGCAGAAGTCCGAGCCCCTGTTGCTCGAGCCTTGCCGCCACCGGGTCCGGTTGCCCCGACAGAATGCTCTGATAGCGGTCGACGACCCGTAAAAGCTCGATGACCTCCGGTCGCTGGCTGAGTACCAGTTCATCCTCTCGGCGATCGCCCTCCTGGGTAATCCAGTCAAGACGATAGACCTCGCCCTCGATGCCGGCGACGCTTTCCCGCGTGCCGACAGGCTCCAGCGACAGCACCTGCTGGGCCTGGTAACTGCCGAGGTCGGACAGGTCCTGGCCACCGAGTTGCCCGGCGATGGATTGAACATCGCGGATGCCCAGCACCACCGTCTGACCACCGAAGTTGGTGACCACGTGGCCCTTGCCGTCTCTCAACAGCAGATAGCCCTTGGCCGCGTGGCGGGGAAAGTCCAGGCGCAGTTGATCACCGATCCAGCGTGCGGTGACGGCGCTCTCGGGGTCGCCACTGCCATCGACCAGGGTGGCCTGGCCATCGGCCAGGGCGCTTGCAGACACACATAGCAGACAAGCCGCTAGCAGACGGCGCATCGATGATTCCTCATGGCATGAAGATCAAGGGGAAGGGCGGGGCAATGGCTCGCGCGAACAAGACGCGGCGCCCTGGCAGAATTGCCTTCCGGGGCGCCGTCCAGCACGGGCCAATCAGGAGAGTGACAGATGGCCATCGTCGATGATGCGGCGAATGGCCTGCAGCTCGTCGCAGGTGAAGTGTTCCAGTCGTCCCGACAGCAGATCACTGATCTTCTGCATGGGGAGACCCGCGCGGCGTGCGATCTCGCGGCTTCCGAGATCAGATACGGCGATAAGCCGCGTAACAATGCGCATCAGTCGTGTGCGCTGTTCCAGGTCCCTGACATCGAGGTCAGGGCATCGTCGAGGAGGCGGTTCGGAAGCGTCTGCTCGAGACAAGGAATCTGCGGTGCTCATGGTACTCCAATGGGCGTTTTCGACCCCTACAGCATGCAACCTTTTTTGCCCTCTTGCCAGTCCAATTTGGTGTCCGTACTGGACGTGGCGCAGCGACGAAAACTCCTCATTCCGCAGACGCCGCGGGAGACTGCGGCTGACGGCGATGGCGCCATCTGCAGGCCCTACAAACTTAGACCAAAGAGGTATAAACGAAGGCTGCGGACGGCAAACATCCTCATGATAAGTTGCACGCGCGATTGATAAATTCAACGGTGCGTCCTGTCCCCGGTCAACAATCACTGTTCTGCGGGAACGCACCACTGCGGCGAGAGGTTTATCTCATGGACAATAACAGCAATGGCGGAGCCCAGCTGAGCCGAGTGCTGGCCCGCAAGGACGTCCTGGCGCTGGCCTTCGGTGCCATGGTCGGCTGGGGCTGGATCGTATTGACGGGTGGCTTCATCACCTCGGCAGGAAGCCTTGGCGCCATACTGGCATTCGTGCTAGGCGGCATGGTGATCGTGCTGGTGGGGCTGACCTACTCTGAGCTCGCTTCGGCGATGCCCCAGGTCGGCGGTGAGCACGTCTACAGCTACCGTGCCCTGGGCCATTTTGCCTCCTTCCTGTGTACCTGGGCGATCGTGCTGGGCTATCTCAGCGTGGTGGCCTTCGAGGCGGTAGCGCTGCCCACCGTGGTCGAGCATCTGTTCCCCGGCTACGCCGTCGGTCACCTGTGGACCCTGGCGGGCTGGGACGTCAAGGCCACCTGGGTTGCCGTCGGTGTGGCCGGCTCGGTGGTCATGATGGCCATCAACTATGTTGGCGTGCGCACCGCGGCGCTGGTCCAGAAGGTGGTGACGCTGCTGATTCTGGCCGTCGGTGTGATGTTCATCACCGGCGCCCTGTTCGAGGGTAGCAGCGCTTCGCTGACGCCGTTGTTCAACACCGAAGAGGGTGTGCTGGGCGGGATCACCATGGTGCTGATCATGGTTCCTTTCCTGTTTGTCGGCTTCGACGTCATCCCGCAGGCGGCGGAAGAGATCGACCTGCCGTTTCGCGAGATCGGTAGGGTTTTGATGCTGTCGGTGGTCCTGGCGGTGTTCTGGTACGCCTTCATCGTGCTGGGAACGGCATTGATGCTGCCCAAGGCGGAGCTCGAGAACAGCTCCCTGGCGGTACCTGACGCCATGGGGGCGGTGTTCAACACCCCCTGGGCGGCCAACCTGATGGTGCTGGCGGGTATCGCCGGCATCCTGACCAGCTGGAACGCCTTCTACGTCGGTGGCTCTCGCGCCATCTATGCACTGGCCCACTGCGGCATGCTGCCGGCCTTTCTGGCCAAGCTGCATCCTCGTCACAGGACGCCGGTCAACGCCATCCTGTTGATGGGAGCCTTGTCGAGCCTGGCGCCTCTGCTGGGACGCCAGGCCATGGTGTGGCTGGTGGTGGCCGGTGGTCTCGGCATCGTCATCGCCTACCTGTTCGTATCCATTTCGTTTCTGGTGCTTCGGCGCAAGGAGCCGGAACTCGAAAGACCGTTCAAGGTCAGCCATCCTCGCCTGGTCGGCTGGCTGGCGGTGGTGCTGTCGCTGGGACTGATCGGGCTCTACCTGCCCGGTAGCCCCTCGGCGCTGTCACCCATCGAGTGGGGGCTGTTCGCCGGCTGGATGGGTGCCGGGCTTGGCCTGTACCTGTGGTCCCGCCGCCGCTATGGCACGGCCTACAGCCAGCGACAGATGCGTCGTGAGCTGGAAGGCACCTGACGCCTTGACCGCAACGCCGGTCGGCATCTTTGCCGGCCGGCGGACGCTTCAAGAACTCTGGACCTTGTCGAGAATGTCAGCACCCGGCGGCAGCCGGGTTTTTGTTGACTAAAAATAAAAAATGTAGATATTTTGACAAAACGTCAAAACAAATACGGAGCCCTGCCATGTCCATCCTTGCCTCTGCCCAGCTTCAGGATCGTGATGATCAGACCACCGCCCCTGGCGCACGCGATCCGCGCGGGTTCACCCTGGTCCCGTCGACGTCTTCCGAGCGTCTGCAGGAGCTGCGTGTCGAGCGGTCGGTCGTCGCTGCCTTCCTCGACGCCTGTGCCGAATGGCCGATTCAGGCGCTGGAGTACAAGTCGATGCTGCGTTTTCGTGTCGCGGGGATACTCGATGAGCTGTGCGAGGGGACGCTCAGGCCGCGGCTGGCGAATATCCTGCTGGACCGTCGCCAGGGAGCACTGCAGGTCGTGCCGGAAGGGCTGGACCGGGTCGAGCAGGCCGAGGACATGGTCAAGTTTGCCACCGCCGTTGCCCACCTGATCGGACGATCCAACTTCGATGCCATGAGTGGTCAGTACTATGCCCGCTTCGTGGTCGAGAATGTCGACTCCTCCGACAGCTATCTGCGGGCGCCGCATCGGGTGATGGAGCTTCACAACGACGGCACCTTCGTCGAGCAGGTCACCGACTACGTGCTGATGATGAAGATCGACGAGCAGCACATGGAAGGCGGCAACTCGCGGCTGCTCCATCTGGACGACTGGCACGAGCTGGAGCGGTTCTGCCGTCACCCGCTGGCGTTCAGTGAGATGCGCTGGTCGGCTCCGCCCAGCAAGAAGGTGGTGCGCGACGTCTTTCACCCGGTATTCGACGTCGACCGTGATGGCCGCCCGGTGATGGCCTACATCGATCAGTTCGTCCAGCCACGTGATCTGGAGGAGGGCAACTGGCTTTGCGAGCTGTCCGACTCGCTGGAGTCGAGCGACGGCGTCATTTCCCTGCCCAACCCGGTCGGAAGCTTCCTGCTGATCAACAACCACTTCTGGCTGCACGGTCGCGACAAGTTCGAGGCTCACCCGCAGCTCAGGCGCGAGCTGATGCGCCAGCGCGGTGTCTTCACCTGTGGCAGCACCCTGCGAGCGCGCCAGGGTTGAGGTGTCCTCCGGGGAAGAGGGGTGCAGCGGGGCACGGCCCGACGCGGTACTCTAGGGTGATGGGCCCCGCGATACCCGGCTGCCCACGATGTATCCGGTCCCGTCCCGGCGGCGGGGCAAGACCAAGGACAACGAGACCCCCATGTACGACTTCATCATCATCGGCGGTGGCATTCTGGGCATGTCCACCGCCATGCAGCTCAAGGACGCCTATCCTGAAAAGCGCATGCTGTTGCTGGAAAAGGAGGACGGTCCGGCTCGCCATCAGACCGGTCACAACAGTGGCGTGATACACGCCGGGGTCTACTACACACCGGGCAGCCTCAAGGCGCGCTTCTGTCTGGAAGGCAACCGTGCCACCAAGGCGTTCTGCGAGACCCACGGCATCGCCTACGACAGCTGCGGCAAGCTGCTGGTCGCCACCAACGAGGTGGAGTTGGGGCGGATGAAGGCCCTGTGGGAACGCACCGAAGCCAATGGGCTCGAGCGTGAATGGCTCGACGCCGGTGCCCTTGCAGAGCGTGAGCCCAACATCACCGGCGTCGGCGCCATCTTCGTGCCGTCCAGCGGTATCGTCGACTATGCCGAGGTCACTCGCGCCATGGCCGCCGAGTTCGAGCGACGCGGTGGCGAGATCCGCTACTCGCGGGAGGTCACCGGGCTCGACGAACGTCGCCAAGAAGTGGTGGTGACCACCACCACCGAGACCTTCAGCAGTCGCTACCTGGTAAGTTGTTCGGGGCTGATGGCCGACCGGGTGGTGCGCATGCTGGGGCAGACCCCGAGCTTCACCATCTGTCCCTTCCGCGGGGAGTACTTTCAGTTGCCCGAGCACCGCAATGCCATCGTCAATCATCTGATCTACCCGATTCCGGACCCCAGCATGCCGTTTCTCGGCGTCCACCTTACCCGCATGATCGATGGCAGCGTGACGGTGGGGCCCAACGCCGTGCTGGCACTGGCCCGCGAGGGCTATCGCAAGCGTGATGTCTCGGCAGCGGATCTGGTCGGCATGGTCAGCCATCCGGGTATTCTCAAGGTGCTGTGGCGTCATCTGGGCCCTGGCATGCGCGAGATGAAGAACTCGCTGTCACGGCGTGGCTATCTGGAAGAGGTGCGCAAGTACTGCCCGAGTCTCACCCTCGATGACCTGAAGCCCTACCCGGCCGGGGTGCGTGCCCAGGCGGTGACACGAGACGGCAAGCTGGTCGACGACTTCCTGTTCGTCAACACGCCGCGCACCATCAACGTAGGCAATGCGCCATCGCCGGCGGCGACCTCAGCGTTGCCGATCGGTGCCCATATCGTCGCCAAGGTACGCGAGCAGGTCGACAGTCAACGCTGAGGCGTGAAAAGCCGGCGCGACGCCAGCTCCCTGATGAAGCGCGCCCTTCGGGGGTTCGACGGGCAGGATGGCGGGCCAGTGTCTCTAAGACCTTGTGAGAATTGCAGACAAAGATAAAAAACGTCGAAATGTCTGCAGTGGCAAGCGAGGCCGGCTCTTGCTAGCTTGCCTAGGCGATTGCTGTATCGACACTTCAATTCCGCACAATAAATTCTAAGCGGTTCCTACGAGGAACGGAGGAAGACCATGCGAGCACTGACCCTTGCCCTGACGGCATCCCTGCTGGTTGCCAGCCACAGCGCCGTGGCCCAGAGCCAGCTGTCGATCGCCACCGGTGGAACCGGCGGCACCTACTACCCCTACGGTGGAGGCCTGGCCGAGCTGATCAAGAAGCATGTCGACGGCTACGACGCCGTGGCCGAAGTGACCGGCGCCTCGGTGGAGAACATGGGGCTGGTCTGGCGTGGTGACTCCGATCTGGCGCTGGCGCTGGCCGACACCGTCCACCAGGGCGCTACCGGTACCGGTGACTTCGAGGGGCGCAAGCTCGAGAACATTCGTGCCATCGCCTCTATCTATCCCAACGCGGTGCAGATCGTGACCATGGCCGACTCCGACATCGACTCGCTGGATGACCTGGAAGGCAAGGTCGTGTCCGTGGGTGCGCCGGGCAGCGGCACCGAGCTCAACGCCCGCGCCATCCTCGAAGCCAACGGCATCAGCTACGACGACTTCGACCCGCGCCGCTTGAACTTCAACGAGACCGCCGACGCCCTGCGTGATGGCGATATCGATGCCGGTTTCTGGAGCGTGGGGCCGCCCACCAGCTCGATTCTGAATCTGGCCACCACCAGCGATGTTCGGCTGATCGGCCTCAGCGACGAGGAAGTCGCCAAGGCGCGCGAGGACGAACCGGTGTTTGCCCCGTATGAGCTCAAGGCCGGTCTCTACGAAGGCATGGAAGAAGCGGTGCAGACCCTTGGCGTACCCAACGTGCTGATCGCCAGCAGCGAGATGGACGAGGAACTGGCCTACCAGATCACCAAGACCCTGTTCGAGCAGACCGACGAGCTGATCGCCATCCATCCGGCGGCCAATGACACCACCGTCGAGTTCTCGGTGAACTCCACACCCATCGCCTTCCACCCGGGCGCACTGCGCTACTACGAGGAAGTCGGTGCCGAGGTGCAGGACAAGCAGCGTCCCTGATGGCGGGGCGTCGATTCATGGCAGGGCGGGCCTCCGGGCTCGCCCTGCCTGCGCTTGGGCTGGTCACGCTGATGACCGTGGCGTGCGCTGGCCAGGCAAGTGATGCCGACTGCGATGCTCTCTTTACCTTGAGCGTGCGCGACGCCGAGGGCGCCGCGCTGGTGGAACTGCCGATGCCCGATGGCGCTGGCTGGTGCCTGGCCTGGAACCACTCGGTAGAAGGCTTCGAGGTGCTCGACTGCTATCGCAACCTCGGCGGTGCCATGGTGCTTGAACGCAGTCACCTGCCGGACTTTGCCGCGGGCCTCGACCACGTGCCCGGGCGCGGACGCCAAGTCAGCGACGGTCAGGGCGGCTACTGGATCGAGGACATCGACGAGCCCGTCCCCGGCAATCGCTATCGGCTGAGGGTCGGCGCCAAGCGCGTCGATCATCGCCTGGTCAGCCGTGGTGAGCCGACCCTGGAGACGTTGATCAAGGCTTGGGCCGACTGTCCGGACGGGGAGTCCCTGGCCTTGCCGGCGGCCTCCACGCCCATCAGCCTGAGCGATCTGGCGGCGGGGCGTTTGGTCAGCGTTGGACTCGAGCGGCGCGACTAGCCTGTCGTTGGCCCAGGCTATCGAATGATGCCACCAACCGCGTGGGCACTTCGGCCCCTCGAGGGCCTGCGACCTGCGACAGCATTCCGAATTATGCCGACCGGCCAAGCGCCGGCAAGGCCTGACGAGAATCACGACAATGAGCGAAACGGCAGCTTCACCGGTGGTGCCTGGCAGCCAGGCCAACCACCCCAAGACCATCCTATGGCTGATCACCCTGGTGGCGGTCGGCCTGTCGCTGTTCCAGCTCTACTCGGCGGGGATTCAGCCGCTGGGGCTGTTCTATCAGCGCAGCATCCACCTTGCGCTGGTGATGATGCTGGCGTTCCTGATGTTTCCGGTGTTCGGTCCCAAGCGTGACAGGGGCGTGCTGGGTGGGGCGATCGACCTTGTGTTCTTCATCGGAGCGATGATCACCGGCGGCTACATGGCGCTGTTTCTGGACGAGATCATCAATCGCGCCGGTTTCTGGAGCCAGACCGACATCACCGTCGGCATCATCGCCACCATCACGGTGCTTGAGGCCAGCCGTCGCGCGGTGGGGCTGGGCATGACCATCATCGGCCTGATCGCCATCCTCTACGCCTTTGCCGGGCCCCGTGGCGAGTTACCCTGGCTCGGCCAGTTCCTGCCCGGCATCCTCGAGCATCGCGGCTACAATCTCGATCGCCTGGTGGGCCAGCTTTACCTGGGGCAGGAAGGCATCTTCGGCCTGCCCATGGGGGTGGCCGCCACCTATATCTTCATCTTTGTGTTGTTCGGTGCCTTTCTCGAGATCACCGGGGCGGGCAAGTTCTTTATCGATCTGGCCTACGCCGCCACCGGACGCCAGCGTGGCGGGCCCGCCAAGGCCGCGGTCATCGCCTCCGCCGGCATGGGCTCGATCTCCGGCAGCGCCATCGCCAACGTGGTCACCACCGGCGCCTTTACTATCCCGCTGATGAAGCGCCTGGGCTACAAGCCCCACCAGGCCGGTGGCATCGAGGCGGCGGCGTCGACCGGTGGCCAGATCATGCCTCCGCTGATGGGGGCCGGTGCCTTCCTGATCGCCGAGTACACCCGGCTGCCGTATCTCGAGGTGGTCAAGGTCAGCATCCTGCCGGCCTTCATGTACTTCGCCACCGTCTATCTGTTCGTGCATATCATCGCCCTCAAGGAGGGCATGCAGGGCATGGCCAAGGACGAGCTGCCGCAGATGAGCGACGTGCTCAAGCACGGCTGGCACTTCCTGCTGCCGCTGGCGGTGCTGGTGTGGCTGTTGATGATGAACATGTCGCCGATGCGAGTGGGCTACTACGCCATCGTCTGCATGCTGCTGGTGGCGGTGCTGCGTTTCGCGGTGTGGTTCTTGTTCGTGGCGCCAGGCGAGGGGCAGCCGGTGACCGCCGAGCGTCTGGGGCTGGCCTGTCGCAACGGTCTGCTCAAGCTGATTGAAGGCCTCGAACTCGGTGCGCGCAACGCCGTGGCGGTGACCATGGCCTGTGCGGTGGCAGGGATCATCGTCGGGGTAGTGGGGCTGACCGGTCTCGGCCTCAAGTTCTCGGCCATGATGCTGGCTTTCTCGGGCGGTAACCTGCTGCTGGCGCTGATCATGGTGCTGCTGGCGAGTCTCGTGCTGGGCATGGGGCTGCCGGTGACGGCCAGCTATATTGTGCTGATCGTGCTGGTGGGACCGGCGCTGGCCAATGAGTTCGGGGTGCCGTTGCTGATCGCCCACCTGGTGGTGTTCTGGTATTCCCAGGACTCCAACGTGACGCCGCCGATCGCGCTGGCCGGCTTCGCCGGGGCCGCCATCGCCGGGGCCAAGCCCATGGAGACCAGCTTCCAGTCGTGGAAGTTTGCCAAGGGCCTCTACCTGGTGCCGCTGTTCATGGTCTACAACCCCGAGATCATCGTCGGCGGGCCGGTCTGGCTGCTGATCTGGAAGGGCTTCACCGGGCTTCTGGCGCTGGGCGCCTTCGCCGCCACCCTGGAAGGCTATCTGTTCACCCGCATGGCGATCTGGCAGCGCGTGCTGCTGCTGCCGGCGATCGTCGGGGTGTTCCTGCCGTCGCTGGTGTTCGACGTCGCCGGTGCAGCCGTCATGCTGGCGATCATCAGCCTCAACTTCTGGCAGGCCCGCCGCTCGCCGGCAACAGCGTAGCGGCACCAGGGCAGCCGCCAGCAGCGACAACGCCGTGCCCAAGGGCACGGCGTTGTCGTATCGGGAGGAGCCGGTCCGTCGAGGGCGCTCGCTTACTGAGGCTGGCTGGACGAGGTCTCGGTATTGGCACCGGTGTCGGCATTTTCGCCGCTCGCCGCGGCGGCGCCCTGGCTGGGCTCCTGCATGCCGGCGGCCTGTTCGGCCACGGCGTCGGCCTCTTCCACGGCCTGCTTCTCGGCGGCGGTGGGTTCATCACCGCTGGACAGCAGCGCCTCCTGGGCCTTCTGCATGCTGTCGCTCTGGGCATTGCCGTCGGCACCCACCGGGCGCAGCACCACCGACACCGGCGGCTGGTCGGCGTCGGCACCGACTTCCACCGGAGTGGCTTCGGTACTGGTCCACACCAACTGACCTTCGTCGTTGCGGATCTCGCCACGCAGGCTGTGGGTGTGGCGCGGGTTCACCGCGTCGCTTGCGTAGCTCAGCGAGAAGTCGGTCGGTGCCTGGCGCTCGATGGTCACCGTGGTTTCGGCGATGGTCCTGGCCGGGGCGTCGGCGAGGGCAACGTCGTTGAGCAACACCGTGACCTCGGCATTGTCGGGCAGGCTCTGGCCGGCCTCGGCGAAGCTCAGGGTACCGTCAAGCGTCATTTTCTGCGCCTGTTCGGTGGTGCTCTGCTGGCTGGCGTTCGAGCCCTCCTGCGCGGTGCTGGCGGTGCTCTGTCCCTCATCGCAACCGGCCAGCGCCAGGCCGGAGGTCAGGGCGGCAATAAGCAGCAGGGTCGGTTTCATGGCTCTCTCCTTGGGTGAGCGGGTCGTCCTGTCAGGCGGCGTGGAGTGTCGGCGATGGCCGCGACAGCAGCGTTACCCTAGCAGGCCAATGCGCAGTCAGGGTGAAAGGCGCTGTCGCTGGCTGGCGACGTCTCCGCATAGGGAGAGGTACTGCTCCCCCGGCTCTGCTAGACTATGCCGCTTCCCGATTGTTCCCTTGTCGTGGCGATTTCTTTGCCGCGGCGCCGTCGTTTCTTCGAGGAGTTGCCGATGTCATCCACTTCCCCAGCGCCCCGGGTCGGCGTGATCATGGGTTCCAAGTCCGACTGGCCGGTCATGGAACACGCCGTGACCATGCTCGAGCGCCTCGGCGTGAGCTACGAGACCCAGGTGGTCTCCGCCCACCGCACCCCGGATCTGCTGTTCGACTACGCCAAGGGTGCCGCCGAGCGTGGTATTCAGGTGATCATCGCCGGGGCCGGCGGTGCAGCGCACCTGCCCGGCATGGTCGCCTCCCAGACCGCGCTGCCGGTGCTCGGCGTGCCGGTGGAGTCCAAGGCGCTCAAGGGGCTGGATTCACTGCTGTCGATCGCCCAGATGCCGGGCGGCGTCGCCGTCGGCACCCTGGCCATCGGCAAGGCCGGCGCTACCAATGCTGGCCTGCTGGCAGCCCAGATCGTGGGGCTCGGGGACAGCCAGGTTCGCGAGGCCGTCGAGGCCTTCCGCGCCGAGCAGACCCAGACCGTGCTCGACAATCCCGATCCTCGTCCGCCCGAGTCTCGCCAGGGCTGAACGGCGTCGTGTACCCGCAGGAAAACAGGAGCAAGTCATGAAGATTGGCGTTCTCGGGGCCGGACAGCTCGGCCGTATGCTGGCGCTGGCCGGCTATCCGCTGGCCAACCGGTTCCGCTTTCTCGATACCACCGGCCACCCCAGCGCCGGGATCGGCGAGGTGATGATCGACACCGACCAGAAGCACGTCCAGAGCTTCCTCGAAGACGTCGACCTGGTCACCTACGAGTTTGAGCACCTGCCGGTGTCGTTGGTCCAGGCGATCGAAGCCGAGAAACCGGTCTACCCCGGCAGTGAGGCGATCCGGGTGTGTCAGAATCGTGCCGAGGAGAAGGCGCTGTTCGATCGACTGGGTATTCCGACGCCGGCCTATCGCCTGGTGGACAGCGCCGAGTCGCTGGAAGCCGCCGCTCGTGAGCTGGGCACGCCGGTGGTGGCCAAGTCGATCACCGAGGGCTATGACGGCAAGGGGCAGGCGGTGCTGAAGGACCCGGCGGAAGCTGCCGATGCCTGGAAGCGCATCAATCACCCGCGGTTGATCGTCGAGTCCTTTGTCGACTTCGTGCGCGAGGTGTCGATCATCGCCGTGCGCGGACGCGACGGTGAGGTGGTGTTCTATCCCATGGCGGAAAACGTCCATGTCGATGGCATCCTGCGTTACTCGCTGGCGCCGATGCCGGATCTCGACGACAGCGTCCAGCACACCGCCGATGAATACATCCGGGCGCTGCTGGACGAGCTGGACTATGTCGGTGTGCTGACCCTGGAGCTGTTCCAGTGCGCCGACGGCAGCCTGCTGGCCAACGAGATGGCACCGCGAGTGCACAACTCCGGCCACTGGACCATGGATGGCGCGGTGACCAGCCAGTTCGAGAATCATCTGCGTGCCATCCAGGGCCTGCCGCTCGGGGACACCAGTGCCCGGGCGCCGACCTGCATGGTCAACGTGATCGGACGCGAGCCCGAGCCGAGCCAGGTGCTGGCCATGCGCGACGCCCACCTGCATCGCTACGACAAGAGCGAGCGCGCCGGTCGCAAGCTTGGTCACATCAACCTGGTCGCCGACGATCACGCGAGCCTGCTCAAGCGGGTGCGCGAATGCGCCGCCCTGGTGCCGGACGCGCCCGAGGTGCGCTTCAGCTTCGAAGACTGAACCAGGCGCTGTTTCGCTCCCTCCACGACGGGCCCCAACACGGGGCCCGTCGTCGTTTCAGGGTGGCGATGACGCCACCACGGCGCTAGAGTAGTTGGTGCGTTCTGTATACAAAAACAAGTAATGAGGTGTTCGATGATTCGCAAAGTTGGATACATGGCGGCGCTGTGTGGTCTCTCGCTTTCGCCTTCCCTGGCCGTGGCGGATGCCTTCGAGGTGGCCATGCTATTGCCGGGGCAGAAGGATGACGGCGGCTTCATGGAGGCGGGTTACCGTGGACTCGAGCACATCGAGGCCGAACTTGGCGCCGAGATCAGCTACGAGGACGGGATAGCGCCGGAGCCCGACGCGCTTGAGGCCGCCCTGCGGAGATTGGCGGATGCCGGGCCGGACCTGATCATCGCCCACGGAGGTCAGAATTCCGAGGCGGTGATGACGGTGGCCGCGGACTATCCCGAGGTGCTGTTCTCCGTCACCCAGGGGGATGTCACCGGCGACAATGTGTCGAGCTATGAAGTCCTTCAGGAGCAGTCCGCCTGGCTCGCCGGTGCAGCGGCGGGTCTGCTGACTCAAAGCGGCGTGGTGGGCCATATCTCGGGGATTCGCGTCACTCCGGGTCTCAAGGGTCGCGGGGGCTTCTACCACGGTCTGCAGCATACCCGGCCGGACGCCGACTTCCTCACCATCTTCGCCGGCGATCAGGACGATGTGTCACTGGCCCATGACGTGGCCAGCGCCCAGATCGAGGCCGGTGCCGATATCATCTTCACCATGTTGAACGCGGGTCGCCAAGGGGCCATCGAGGCGATGCAGGAGGCCGAAGGCGTTTGGCAGTTCGGCAATGTGCGCGAGTGGCATGAGGACTACCCGGAGGTGTTCGCCGGCTCCGCCATCGCCAACGTGTCCATGGCAGGTTTTGTAGCTGCCGAGGCGGTCAAGCAGGGCAGCTGGAGCTCGGGTGAGGTGGTGCGTATCGGCCTGGAGAACCCGGAGGCGGTGCGTCTGTCGCTGGCGCCCTGGGTCGAGGACGACATCGTCGCCGAACTCGATCGCCTCGCCGCCGAGATCGTCGAAGGAAGCATCGAGGTACAGACGTCCTACGACGGCGAGGAATTCTCCCTGTAGCAGGGGGCATGTCGAGGGGGCAAGTCGATCGCTGCTCAATGATGGATCAGCACCACGCAAGAAGGCGGCCGCAAGGCCGCCTTCTTCGCTGTGTATCGGGTTCCTGCCCGGTCCATCGATCCGGTCAGCCCATCAGCAGGGCACTGGCCATCCCGCCACCAACCACCAGCAGCACAAACAGGATCAGGGCGAGCAGAAAGGGCTTCACGCCGAGCGCCTTGAGGCGAGACATCCGGGTGTTGATGCCAAGCGCGGCCATGGCCATGGTCAGGGCGATCTGGCCGGCCAGCACCAGACCCGAGTGCAGCGGCGCGGGCAGGGTGATGACGCTGTTGACGCCGACCATGGCGATAAAGCCGAGGGCAAACCAGGGGATCACCAGCTTGGCCTTTTGTGCGCCCTGAGCGCCTGCCTCGGCGCCTTCCTGGGTCGGCTGACGCAGCCACCATTGGCCGACCACCAGCAGGAAGGGCACCAGCAGCATCACCCGTACCAGCTTGACGATGACCGCGTTGGCCAGGGCATCCGGGCCGACGGCGTCGCCGGCGGCGACCACCTGGGCCACCTCATGCACGGTAGCGCCGATATAGACCCCGAACAGTCCCTCGTCCATGCCCAGCCACGGATACAGCAGCGGGTAGGTCAGCATGGCCAGGGAGCCGAACAGCACCACCGTGGCCACCGCCATGGACGCCGCTGCCGGCTTCGAGCGAATGGTCGACTCGGTGGCCAGCACCGCAGCGGCGCCGCAGATGGCGCTGCCGGCACTGGTCAGCAGGGTGGTCTCGCGATCCATGCCGAGCACCCGGGTGCCGATCTGGTAGCCGACCAGCAGTACCGCGGTGATGATCAGCGCGTCCAGCAGCAGCACCTTGGGCCCGAGTCCGACCACCTGAGCGAAGGTCAGCGACAGGCCGAACAGCACGATGCCGCCGCGCAGCAGCCAGCGGGTAGCGAAGGCGAGCCCCGGCTGGGCGCCCTCGACGGTGCGCTTGAGCGGCAGATTGCCGACCACGATGCCCAGCAGCAGGGCGAACACCAGCGGACTCACGCCTGCGTCGGCGATACCGGGCAGTCGGCTGATGGCCTGCCCGGCCAGCGTCAATAGTGCGCATAGCGCAAGTCCTTGCCACATGAGCGGATCTCCTCTTCGTGTCAGGGTATCGCCGCTACCGGCTCGTCTGGGTGGAGCCTGAGGCGTCGGTTCGATAGGGAGATTCTAGGCGTGGATATACCAGATGATTATCGTGTAATAACGAAACCTGTTATAAGCTGAGCCGATATAGGAGCCGTTGTCGTTTCCCCGCCATCTTCCCTGCAACCGTCGAGCACCGTGATGAGTTTCTCGCCAGACAGTCCCACCCGCTCCCATATCACCCTGCGCCAGCTCGAGGTCTTCGTGGCGGTGGCCCGGCTGGGAACCGTCAGCGCCGCGGCCAGGCAACTGAGCCTGTCCCAGTCGGCGACCAGCCAGGCGCTGGCGGACCTGGAGCGTCAGCTTGGTGTCACCCTGTTCGAACGCCCGGGACGGCGGCTTGGCCTGAACGACATGGGCCATCGGCTGCTGCCGCGCGCCGAACAGCTGCTGGATGATCTGGGAGAGCTGATCGCCGCCGCCGAGGAACCGGGAGACGAGCTCCACGGCAGCCTGGCGATTTCCGCCAGCGCCACCATCGGCACCTATCTGTTGCCGCCGCTGGCCGGGGAGTTCGGCGGACTGCATCCGGGGGTCGACCTGCGCCTGCGACTGCGCAATACCGGCGAGGTGATCTCCGAGGTACAGCGCTTCGACGCCGATCTGGGGATGATCGAGGGGCGCTGTCACGAGCCAGGGCTCGCCAGCGAAGTGTGGTGCGAAGACCATATGGTGATCGTCTGCGCGCCCGGGCACCCTCTGGTGGCCAAGGGCCGGGTCGAGGACGCTGATCTGGTCGAGCAGTCGTGGATCCTGCGCGAGATCGGCTCCGGCAGTCGGGAGGTGCTCGAGGCGGCGGTGCTGCCCCGGGTGCCGAGGCTCAAGGTACGCATGGAGCTGGGACAGCACGAGGCGATCAAGCAGGCCGTGGCGGCTGGCCTGGGACTGGGTTGCCTGTCGCACCTGAGCGTGCGGGGAGAGCTCGAACGAGGGGAGTTGCTGGCGCTGTCACATGACCTGCCGCTGACCCGCCACTTCTCGCTGGTGTGGCATCCGGACCGCTACCGCAGCCCGGCCTGGCAGGCCTTCAAGGTCTTCTTGATGGAACAGAGAAGCCGTTTCGCGCTGCCGGCGCAGGACGCCTAGAGGATCTGGGCGTTGCCGTTCCACAGCAGAATGGCGGCGATCACCGCGCTTTCAATATCACATTATCTGGGCGTTGCCGATCCACAGCAGGATGGCGGCGATCACCGCGAAGTGGGCCTGGGGGTATCAAGAGCAGGCGAGCCACCTTGGCGGGTTCTTTGACCGTTGCCGGTGCCGTTACATGACCTGGGCGTTGCCGGTCCACAACAGAATGGCGGCGATCACCGCGAAGTGGGCCGGATACCATGCGAGCCACATCCGCCGCGGCATGACGATGCCGGGCGCGCGGCATAGCCGGTGAGCACCAGCGGCCAGCAGCAGCACCGCCAGGACCGTGGCCACGGTCACCGACTTGGCCATGTCGGAGCTGTTCATCATGCCTGCCACCAGCAGCAGCGGCAGGCAGCCGACCACCGCCAGCAGGCGCGAGAGCAGGGCGTCGTCGGTACGATGGAGCTGGCCCATGCCGAGCATGAAAAACGGCACCAGCAACAGGCCATGGTGACCGTATTCGACCCAGAAGCCGGCAAAGTACCAGCCGGTTGCCACGCCGAGGGTTTCCAGCGCCAGGCGTACATGGCCGAGCTCTCCGGCCTCCTGTCGCCGGGTCAGTTGCTCAAGCCAGTGTCCGGCCATCAGCCCGAGCGCCAGGGTAAAGCAGATGTTGAGCTGAAACAGCGCCTCGCGGGGCATCAGTTGGTAGGGTAACTGGGCCAGCAGACCGATGATCATCACCCGGCGTGCGTAGCGCAGCGGATCACGGGTATTGAATAGCCCGTGCCAGGCGACCATGCCGGCGAACAGTGGAAAGGCGATACGGCCCACGCTCGAGTCGACCCAGCCAAGGTGCCAGGCGTCGGTGGCCAGGTAGCGTGCCAGGTGGTCCAGGGTCATGGTGACAAGCGCGATCCACTGGCCCCAGCCGGTCCAGTGGGAGGACGGTCGTTCGTGGTAGCTGGCGCTGGCGACGTAGGTCATCGGACTTCCCTGTTGTTCGGCTTGCCAGGGTAGACTTGTGCCGGGCCGACAAGTTCCGCAGGAGTCAGAGTAGAGCTTCGACACCGACCAGGATCAGCACCGGGTCAAGGATCCCTGCGACAGCCCCTGCAAGAGCCGACAACAGCGCCGAGACAATAACAACATCACCACCGAGGAGACGCCATGAAGAATGGCTTCGGCTTCGACCTGCGCAGTATGGAAATCTTCGTCGAGACCCTGGAACGCGGTAGCCAGAGCGCCGCCGCCGAGGCGCTCGGCCTGACCCAGTCGTCGGTGTCGCATTGCCTGGCGACCCTCGAAGAGAGCCTGGGGCTGGCGCTGTTCGAGCGCCGCTCGCGGCCGCTGGAACCCACCAGCGCCGGACGCTTCTTTTATGACCGTGCCCGCCGTCTGCTGGGCGAGGCCCGGGATACCCGCCGCGAACTGATCACCGGCGCCTTCGGTCAATTGCATCAGATGCGCCTGGCGCTGGTGGATTCGCTGGCCACCGCCGTGGGCAAGCCGCTGATCGATGTCATCCGCCGCCACACCCGTGACTACACCCTGACCACCGGGCTTTCGCACATGCACGGCCACTCGCTGCTGACCCGGCACGTGGACGTGATCATCTCCGACGATCGGCTGGAAAACTACGACGGCCTGGAGCGTCACAGGGTGCTGGACGAGCCCTTTGTGCTGGTGTTGCCGGCGAGCTGGACGGGGCCTGCTGACAATCTGCGCTGGCTATCGCGTCAGCTCGACTTCGTGCGCTACGTGCCACAGTCGCTGATCGGCCAGAGTATCGAGCGCCACCTGCGCCTGGCCGGTGTGGAGCTGCCGGCGCGGCTGCACCTGGACAACACCTGCGCCTTGCTCAAGGCGGTGAGCGACGGCGTCGGCTTTACCGTGACGACCCCGCTGTGCCTGTATCAGGCGGGGCTCGATCAGCTCAGGGTGCGTATCGAAGCGCTGCCGCTGGCGCCGCTCAAGCGCTCGTTGACGCTGGTCGCAAGGCGCGACGAACTCGGTGGCTTGCCCGGGCAGCTGGCGCGGGACGCCCGCCGCCTGCTGGACGGCGACTTTCGTGCCACGCTCACCGAGGAGCTGCCCTGGGTCGAGGAGCAGATCGTCACTTCCGTGTGAGAATATTCCCGGCGATGGTTAGTTGCATGGCCGGTTTCGGTGCAGTGGCTGCTTTTCTCTGCACTTTGCTTGAGCAGTATCGAAAGCTTCGATAGTCATCACGTCGTTGAAGTCGATGCAACTGGCACGTCCGGCCAGGCTGGGCCAAGACTCAGGAGATTCCTCTTGTGTCCGGGAGCGCCCATGCCGGCAGCCATTCGTCTCTACGTCCGCTACGTGGACCGATTCAATCGGCGTATCGGTCGTATCGTCATGTACCTGATCTTCGTGATGATCGGGGTCCTGCTCTACGCCTCGCTCTCGCGCACCCTGTTTGATCGGCCGCTGATCTGGGGCGTCGAGGTCTCCCAGTTCCTGATGGTCGCCTACTTTCTGCTGGGCGGCGCCTACTCCATGCAGCTCGACGACCATGTGCGCATGGACCTCTTCTATACCCGACTATCGCCACGGGCCAAGGCCATGAGCGACGTCCTGACCATGCTGCTGTTGCTGGTGTTCCTCGCCACCCTGCTGGCCGGCGGCATCTCCAGCACCAGCTACGCGATCAAGTACGGCGAGACCAACTACAGCTCCTGGGCGCCGCCGCTGGCGCCGATCAAGATCATCATGACCCTGGGGGTAGCGCTGATGCTCGCCCAGTGCCTCTCGACCCTGTTCAAGGATATCGCCGTGCTGAGAGGACACCCGCTCGAGCAGACCGAGGGGGAGAAGGACGGGGAGGGCGATCGATGAGCTATGAAATGATCGCGCTTACGCTGCCCTTGTCGAGAGCGTCGATGATGTTGCTGTTTCTAAGCCAGAGCCAGGGACGGAGGGCGATCGATGAGCTATGAAATGATCGCGCTGACGATGTTCTCTTCGATGATGTTGCTGCTGTTGACCGGACAGCGGGTGTTCGGCGTCATCGGCTTCGTCGGCGCGGCGGCGGCGCTCTTGCTGTGGGGCGATGGCGGCATGGAGATGCCGTTCAGCGCTGCCATCCAGTTGATGAACTGGTATCCGCTGTTGACCCTGCCTTTGTTCATCTTCATGGGGTACATGCTGTCGGAGTCGGGCATTGCCTCCGAACTCTACGAGATGTTCCACGTATGGATGGGCGGGCTCAAGGGCGGGCTCGCCGTGGGTACCATCGGCCTGATGGTGGTGGTCTCGGCGATGAATGGACTGAGTGTGGCCGGCATGGCCATCGGCGCCACCATCGCCCTGCCGGAACTGCTGCGCCGGGGCTACGACAAGATCATGGTCACCGGGGTAATCCAGGCCGGAAGCTCGCTTGGCATCCTGGTGCCGCCCAGCGTGGTGCTGGTGCTCTACGGCATGATCGCGCGACAGCCGGTCAGCCAGCTATGGCTGGCCGGAGCCATCCCCGGGTTGATCCTGGCGGCGATGTTCGTCATCTACATCGTGGTGCGCTGTCGCCTGCAGCCGAGCCTGGGGCCTGCGCTGCCGCCGGAGGAGCGCAACCTGTCCACCGCCGACAAGCTGAAGCTTCTGCGCGCGGGCATCATGCCGCTGGCGATCTTCTTCTTCATGACCGGGCTGTTCGTGATGGGCGTCACCAGCCTGGTCGAGAGCGCCGCGGTGGGGGCGCTGTCGGCGACCCTGGCGGCGGCGTTCAAGCGCCGTCTGACGCTGGCGGTAATCGAGACCACGGTGCGTCGCTCGCTCGGCATCACCTGCATGTTCATGTGGATCATCCTGGCGGCGCTGTGCTTTGGCGCGGTGTTCGACGGTCTCGGCGCGGTGCGCGCCATCGAGTCGGTATTCCTCGACCAGTTCGGCCTCACCCCCTGGCAGATCCTGGTGATGATGCAGCTGTCTTACATTCTGCTGGGCATGTTCCTCGACGACACCGCCATGCTGGTGATCGTGGCGCCGCTGTACGTGCCGCTGGTGATCACACTGGGCTTCGACCCGATCTGGTACGGAGTGCTCTACACCATCACCGTGCAGATCGCCTACATGACCCCACCGTTTGGCTACAACCTCTTTCTGATGCGCGCCATGGCCCCGCCGGAGATCAGTCTCGGCGACATCTACCGCAGCGTCTGGCCGTTCGTCGCCATCATGCTGGCGGGGCTTGCGCTGATCACCGCGTTTCCCGAGCTGGCGCTATGGCTGCCGGGTCTGTTCAGGGACTACTGAGGCAGGACTGTCGCGGTCTTGGCCCGGCAGGCAGGGATGTGAAGCAAGGAGCTTTAAAGAAGGCAGGAGAAGACGACAACAGGCGTCCTTTACGGACGCAACGTCAGGCAACAACAACGAAAACGGGAGAGAACGGATGACCAATCGTCGCGACTTCCTCAAGAAGGCCGGTGTCGCCACCGCCGCCACCGTGGGGGCGGGCACCCTGGCCGCCCCCTACGTCCACGCCCAGTCGAAGACACCGATCCGCTGGCGACTGCAGACCTACGCAGGGCCAGCCCTGGCGGAGCACGTGATCAAGCCCTCCATCGAGGCCTTCAACAAGGCCGCCAACGGCGAGATGGAGATCGAGCTGTACTTCTCCGACCAGCTGGTGCCCACCGGCGAGCTGTTCCGAGCGATGCAGCGGGGCACCATCGACGCGGTGCAGAGCGACGACGACTCGATCAACGCCCCGGTCGATGTCTCGGTGTTCGGCGGCTACTTCCCGTTCGCCTCGCGCTATAGCCTGGACGTGCCGACCCTGTTCAACCACTACGGCCTCAAGGAAATCTGGGAGGAGGCCTACGGCGAGATCGAGGGAGTGACCTGGCTCGGCTCCGGCAGCTGGGACCCCTGCAACTTTGTCACCCGGGAGCCGATTCGCAGCATCAAGGACCTGGAGGGCAAACGGGTCTTCACCTTCCCCACCGCCGGGCGCTTCCTGACCCGCTTCGGGGTGGTGCCGGTGACCCTGCCGTGGGAGGACATCGAGGTCGCCATGCAGACCCGCGAACTCGACGGCATCGCCTGGGCCGGCATCACCGAGGCCTACACCGTGGGCTGGGCGGACGTCTCCAGCTACTACCTGACCAACAATATTTCCGGCGCTTGGGCCGGCTCCTACTTCGCCAACAGCGAGCGCTGGAACGAGCTGCCGGATCACCTGAAGACGCTGTTCAGAATGTGCATGGACAGCTCTCACTACTATCGTCAGCACTGGTACTGGTGGGGCGAGGCCCACTACCGCACCCAGGGCGGCAAGCTGGAGCTGACCTCGATCCCGGAAAGCGAGTGGCAGACCATCGAGGACGAGGCGCTGAGCTTCTGGGACGAGATCGCAGGCCAGAGCGAGCGCAACGCCAAGGTGGTGCAGATCCTCAAGGACTATCGTCAGACCATGCAGCAGGCGGGACCTCCCTACCGCTACAGCTGACACTCTCGGTAGATATCGGGCGTTGCGGGCCGGCCCGGCAATCAAGGTCGGCCCGTTGTTTCTTCGCCCTTGTTCCTTCGCCCATGAGGAGGGTGATCGATGTCAGGACTCAATCCCAGGGACGTGCGCACGGCGGATGACGCCCGCCGGGTGGTCGAGGCGCGCAACCTCTCCCACGTCAAGATCGGTTTCCTCGATCTGGACGGGGTGATGGTCGGCAAGTACATGCACTGCGACAAGTTCTTTGCCGCCCTCGACGGCGGCTTCGCCTTCTGCGACGTGGTGCTGGGCTGGGACAGCAAGGACGAGCTGTACGACAACACGCGCTACACCGGCTGGCACACCGGCTATCCCGACGCCCAGTTGCGCGTGCTGCCGGAGAGCTGTCGCGAGGTACCCTTTGAAGGCGACATGCTGCTGTTCATGGCCGAATTCACCGAGCGGGCCGAGGCGATCTGTCCGCGTGGCCTGCTGCGGCGAGTGCTGGGCCGGGCCGCCGAGATGGGCTTCTCGGTACACGGCTCGCTGGAGTATGAATTCTTCATGTTCCAGGAGACGCCGGAATCGGTGCGCGAGAAGGGCTTTCGCAACCTGCGCCCGCTGACCCCGGACATGATGGGCTACTCCATGCTCAGGAGTTCGGTGCATGCCGAGCTCTACCACGAGCTGCTGGAGCTGTCCCAGCGCATGGACTTCCCCATCGAGGGGCTGCACACCGAGACCGGGCCAGGCGTGCTCGAGGCCGCCATCGGCGTCGACGAGGCGCTGGCCGCCGGCGACAAGGCGGCGCTGTTCAAGACCTTCACCAAGGTGTGGGCCCAGCGACGCGGCCTGATGGCCACCTTCATGGCCAAGTGGTCGCCGGACTATCCCGGCCAGAGCGGCCATATCCACCTGTCGATGAAGCACCTCGAGAGCGGCGAGTCGGCCTTCTACGACTCCGACGCCGAGCACTCCATGAGCGCCATCCAGCGTCACTTCGTCGCCGGCCAGCAGCGGCTGATGCCCGAGTTTCTGGCCATGTTCGCCCCCACCATCAACAGCTACACCCGGCTGATTCCCGGCTTCTGGGCGCCGACGGACGCCACCTGGGGCGTCGAGAATCGCACCACCGCCCTGCGCGTGATCCCCGGCAGCGCCAAGTCCCAGCGGGTCGAATACCGGCTCGGCAGCGCCGACGCCAATCCCTACCTGGCGCTGGCCGCGGCCATCGGTGCCGGCCTTTATGGCATCGAGCAGGGGCTCGAGCCCGATACCGCGGTTACCGGCAACGCCTACGAGCTCGACCATCCCGAGCACCAGGCGCTGCCGCGAACCCTGTGGGAGGCGGCCCAGCGGCTCAAGGCATCGACGCCTGCGCGCGGGCTTTTCGGCGACGACTTCGTCGAGCACTTTGCCGCCACCCGGGAGTGGGAGGAGCGCGAATTCCGTCGGCATATCACCGACTGGGAGCTCGATCGCTATTTCGAGATTATCTGACGCGGATGCCCGGTATCGAGATCATCTGACGCGGATGCCCGGCATCCCGCCAACCGACAGACGAGAGAACTGCATGGCCATTCAACAGACGATATCGCCGGTGGACGGCTCGGTGTACGTGGAGCGCGAGCAGGCCGGCGCGGCCGAGATCGAAACGGCCCTGGCCCGCGCGGTCGAGGCCCAGCAGGACTGGCGCGAACGTGACGTCGCCGAGCGCTGCCGCCTGTGCAGTGCGATGGTGGACGCCTTCGTCGCCCGGCGCGATCAGCACGCCGAGGAGCTGTGCTGGCAGATGGGCCGGCCCATTTCTCAGGGCGGCGGGGAAATCGGCGGCTTCGAGGAGCGCGCCCGGGCGATGATCGCCATGGCGCCTGAGGCGCTCGCGCCGCTGCGCCTGGCCGACAAGCCCGGCTTTACCCGCTATATCCGCCGCGAACCGCTGGGCGTCTCGCTGATCGTCGCGCCCTGGAACTTCCCCTACATGACCGCGGTGAACGCCGTGGTGCCGGCGATCCTCGCCGGCAATGCGGTGATCCTCAAGCACTCCGCCCAGACCCCGCTGTGTGCCGAGCGCATGGTCGAGGCCGCCCGAGAGTCGGGTATCCCCGAGGGGGTGTTCCAGTACCTGCATCTGAGCCACCAGGCCACCGAGTCCCTGATGGGTGACCCTCGCATCGACCATGTGTCCTTCACCGGCTCGGTGGGCGGTGGTCGCACCGTCGAAGCCGCCACCGCCGGGCGCTTTATCGCCACGGCGCTGGAACTCGGCGGCAAGGACGCCGCCTATGTGCGTGCCGACGTCGACCTGGACAGCGCGGTGGAAGGGGTGATGGACGGCGCCTTCTTCAACTCGGGCCAGAGCTGCTGTGGCATCGAGCGGATCTACGTCGAGCGCGCCATCTTCGATGACTTCGTCGAACGGGCGGTGGCCTGGCTGAAGCAGCTCAGGCTCGGCAACCCCTGCGACCCGTCAACCAGCCTGGGGCCGGTGGTCAAGCCCGCCGCCGCCGACTTCGTACGGGGCCAGGTGGAGGCGGCGGTGGCCGCCGGCGCTCGCGCCTGGATCGACCCCGGCGACTATCCGCTGTCGCGCCCCGGCAGCGCCTATCTGGCGCCACAGCTGTTGACCGGGGTCGACCACAGCATGGCGGTGATGCGCGAGGAGAGCTTCGGCCCGGTGGTCGGGGTGATGGCGGTGGACGGCGACGACGAGGCCATCGCCTTGATGAATGACTCCGAGTTCGGCCTGACCGGGGCGATCTTCACCCGCGACCTGGTCGCCGGCGAAGCGCTGGCCGCGCGGCTTCAGGTGGGCACCGCCTTCGTCAATCGCTGCGACTATCTGGACCCGGAGCTGGCCTGGACCGGCGTCAAGCATTCGGGTCGCGGCTGCTCGCTGTCGCGGCTCGGCTTCGACAGCCTGACCCGGCCCAAGTCCTTCCATCTGAAACACGCCTGAGGCAACCATGAGCGATATCAGCCGCTACACCACCAGCTGGAACTACCCCTCGGCCATCCTCACCGGCGCCGGTCGGATTCGTGACCTGCCGGCCCAGTGCCGAGAGCTTGGCATGACAGCGCCGTTGTTGATCACCGATCCGGGGCTCGCGGCGCTGCCGATGGTGCGCGAAGTGCTCGATCACTGCGCCGGCGAAGGACTCAGGGCGGGGCTGTTTGCCGAGATCAAGGGCAATCCCACCGGTGCCAACGTCATCGCCGGCGTCGACGCCTTCCGCCAGGGTGAGCACGACGGCGTGATCGCCTTCGGCGGAGGCTCCGGACTCGACGCGGCCAAGGCGGTGGCGCTGATGGCCAATCAGCGCGACGGCCTGTCGCTGTGGTCGCTGGAGGACGTCGGCGACAACTGGAAGAACGCCGACGGCGACGCCATCGTGCCGCTGGTGGCGGTGCCGACCACCGCAGGTACCGGCTCGGAGGTGGGACGCGCCTCGGTGATCACCGACGAGGCCGAGCGGGTCAAGCGCATCATCTTCCACCCCGGCATGGTGCCGGCCCGGGTGATCCTGGACCCGACCCTGACCGTGGGCCTGCCCCCTGCGGTCACCGCCGCTACCGGTATGGATGCCCTGTCCCACTGTCTGGAGGCCTGGTGCGCGCCGGGCTATCACCCCATGGCCGAGGGCATCGCGGTGGAGGGCATGCGCCGGGTCCGTGACTATCTGCCCCGGGCCTACGCCCATGGCGACGACCTGGAGGCCCGGCTCAACATGCTGGTGGCATCGAGCATGGGCGCCACCGCCTTCCAGCGGGGGCTCGGCGCCATGCATGCCCTGGCCCATCCATTGGGGGCGCTGTACGACGCCCACCATGGCACCTTGAACGCCATCCTGATGCCCTATGTGCTCAAGGCCAACGAGCGCGCCATCGGTGAGCCCATGGTGCGCCTGTGTCGCTATCTCGATATTCGCCAGCCGGGCACCTCAAGTGCCATCGACTGGGTGCTCGAGCTGCGCGAGCGGCTCGCTATCCCCCACGACCTGGCGGCCATCGGCATCGACGACGCCGAGGCGGTGAAGATCGGCGAAATGGCGGTGGTCGACCCGTCCGCGGCAAGCAATCCCATCGCCTTTACGGCCGAGGACTATCAACGCATCTTCCTGGCGGCCCAGCAGGGCCGGCTATAGCGCTTGGTATTAGCGCTTGGAATAGCGCCCGGCCCCGCCCGATGACATGGCCCTGGCGGCGCCCGGGTCGTCTCTGGCAAGGTGGCCGGCCAGCGTCAAGGGAGTACTGGTGATGGAGAACATCATGCGAATCGGTCTACTGCAGTGCGACGACGTGGCGCCGGAGCTGATCGACGCCCACGGCAACTATCCGGCCATGTTCGAGGCGCTGCTGGCGCCGGCGGCCTTTTCCCTGGGGGTCAGCCTCGAGTGGCAGGTCTACCGTTGCCTGGACGGCGAGATTCCCGATGACGTCGAGGCAGTGGACGCCTGGCTGACCACCGGCTCGAAGTTCGGGGTCAACGACGGCCACGCCTGGATCGCCCGGCTCGAGGACTTCGTGCGCGCGCTCTATCGCGCGGAGAAGCCTCTGGTGGGGGTGTGCTTCGGCCATCAGTTGATCGTCAAGGCGTTGGGCGGCGAGGTGATCAAGAGTCCCAAGGGCTGGGGCGTGGGGCTTTCCAACAATCGGGTCGGCGAGCGCGAGCCCTGGATGACCCCCTGGCAGCATGACCTCGACCTGCTGGTCAGCCACCAGGATCAGGTCGAGGCGCTACCCGAAGGCGCCTCGACCCTGGGCGGCAGCGGCTTCTGCCCCCACTACCTGATCCGCGTCGGCCGCTGCTTTCTTGGCGTCCAGGGCCACCCCGAGTTTCGCCCCGACTACTCCCGCGACCTGATGCGACTGCGCCAGGGCCTGGTCGGGGAAGAACGGGTACGCCAGGGCCAGGCCTCGCTGGCCGGACGCATCGACGACGGCGTGATGGCCGAGTGGATACTGCGCTTCATGCGCGAGGCGATGGCGGTCAGGGAGGGGTGACGATGACTGCAGCAAGCTGAATACGGCTGTACGCTTGTCTCATGTCGCAGGCAGTTTGTCGTGACCAGGCGGGGGGAAGAGCATGCGATCCTTTGACATCGAAGAAGCCAGCACGCAATTGGTACAGCTCGTCGAGCGAGTCCGTCAGGGAGAAGGATGCTTCATTACAATGGCGGGCAAGCCGGTGGTTCGGGTTACCTCCATCGAAAGACCGGAGCCCGAGCACCTGAGGCGGCTTGGCTTTCTTGATGGCCAGTTCAGCGTGCCGGAGGACTTTGATCGTATGTCGGTATGGGACACCTTCTCCCAGTTCGACTCGTCGCAAGGGATACCGTGATGGCGCGTCGGGTTATGGACTCACCGGTCGCGCAGGCGTCTTGTCGCGGGCCTGCTCGAACACGGCAAATTCGCTGTCGCTCAGCCTGGCCTGCTTGCCAATATCGGCCAGCAACGAACCCAGCTTGACCTTGCCCTCGAGCGATACCGCCGTCTCGAGGATCTCGCGTACCTCCGCCTACATGCTATGACCGTGTCGAGCCGCACGGATGCGCAGGGCGCGATGTACCTCGTTGGGAAGGTTGCGAACCGTCAGCATGGCCATAGGTAGCGTCTCCCAGTGCATTCAGTGCATTCATCGTAGTCACCTGATTGCATGGCAACTAGGCGCGCTGCGGTGTTGGTCGGGAGTATGGGAGCTGCCTTCGCCAGAAAAGCCAGGCTCAGGTGCTCCCTCTTTGCCTATCAACCATCAAACCGCTGTCTGAGTATCCTCAGTCCGTTGCCGACGACCAGCAGGCTCGAGCCCAGGTCGGCAAACACCGCCATCCACAAGGTGGCGTGGCCGGTCAGCGCCAGGGCCAGGAATACCGCCTTGATGCCGAGCGCCAGGGCGATGTTCTGCACCAGCAGGCGGCGGGTGCTGCGGGCCAGGTCGATCAGCCGCGGCAGGCTGGCCGGGTCGTCGTTCATCAGCGCGATATCGGCGGTCTCGATGGCCACGTCGCTGCCTGCCGCGCCCATGGCGATGCCGATATCGGCCCGGGCCAGGGCGGGAGCGTCGTTGATGCCGTCGCCGACCATGGCGCACACACCGCGTCGGGACAGCGCGTCCAGGCGCGCCAGCTTGTCCTCCGGCAACAGCTCACCGTAGGCCTCGTCGATGCCGGCTTCACGAGCGATGGCATCGACCCTGGCCTGGGCGTCGCCGCTGAGCATGCTGACGCTCACCCCCTGGCGATGCAGACGTTCGATGGCTTGGCGGCTGGTGTTGCGCAGGGCGTCCCTGACCGCGAAGTAGGCCAGCAGCCGCTCGTCGCGCCCCAGCCAGACGATGCCGGCGTCGTCGTTGTCGGCGTCGCTGCTGGTCAGCTGGGCCTGGCTGACCCCCATCTCGCCGGCCAGGCGGGCGTTGCCGAGCCACACCGTCGCACCGCTATCGACCTCGCTTGCCACCAGACCACGACCGCCGCGCTCCTCGACACCTTCCAGTGACACCCTAGGCTGAGAGCCCAGCCCCTGCACCAGGGCGCGGGACACCGGATGGTTGGAGCGCTCCGCCAGGGCGAGGGCCAGGCGCTGTCCCTCGGCGTCGCTGCTGTCACCGAGCGCAGCTGAGCGCACCAGTCGTGGCTTGCCCTCGGTCAGGGTGCCGGTCTTGTCCAGCGCCAGGTGGGTGAGTCGCGTGGCCTGCTCGAGAAAGGCCCCGCCCTTGATCAGGATACCCTGGCGTGCGGCGGCACCGAGGCCGCTGACCACCGTTACCGGGGTGGAGATCACCAGCGCGCAGGGGCAGGCGATGACCAGCAGCACCAGGGCGCGGTAGACCCCGTCGAGCCAGGGACCGAGGCCGAGCAGTGGCCAGCCCAGCGCGACCAGCCCGGCCAGCACGAACACCACCGGGGTGTAGATGGCGGCGAAGCGATCGATGATGCGCTGCGTAGGCGCGCGACGGGACTGGGCTTCTTCCACCGCGTGGATGATGCGCGCCAGGGTGGTATCATTGGCCCGCCGGGTGACGCGGTAGTCGAAGTCGCCGGCCAGGTTGATGGAGCCGGCGTAGACGCTCTCGCCGAGGGAGCGATCACGCGGCAGGCTCTCGCCGGTAATCGGCGCCTCGTCGAGGCTAGGGTCACCGCGCACGATCTCGCCGTCCAGCGCCAGACGCTCGCCGGCGTGAACCCTGACCAGATCACCGATGGCGACGTCGTCGGCGTCGATCTCGCGCCACTCGCCGCTGCCAGACTCTCCTTCATCCAGCACCCGTGCCCTGGGCGGGGCCAGGTCGAGCAGTCCTGAGATAGCCTGGCGCGCGCGTGCAAGCGACCTGGCCTCGAGGTGCTCGGCCAGGGTGAACAGCACGATCACCATGGCCGCCTCGGCCCAGTGACCGATCAGCATGGCGCCGGTCACCGCCACGCTCATCAGCGCATTGATGTTGAGGGTGCCGTGGCGCAGCGCCACAAGGCCCTTTTTCCAGGTGGGGAGGCCGACCAGGGCGATGGCGACGATGGCCAGCAGCGGCGTAAGCCAGCCAGCGGTCAGCCCTAGCCAGCCGATGGCCTCGGCGCCCAGGGCCAGAATGCCGGCCAGCGCGAGGCGCCCCCAGGGCGTCGTCGTGGTGCTGCGGGAATCATGGACGGCGTCGGCGCCTTGGTCATCCTCGAAGCGAGGCGTCATGCCGGTGTCGCGGACACGGGCGGCCAAGGCGTCGCGATCGACACCCTGGTGATGGACCACCAGACGACGCTGCATCAGCTGGAAGCTCAGTGCCTCGACCCCGGGAAGATCGGCCAGCGCCTTTCTGAGCACGCCTTCTTCGGTGGGGCAGCACATCTCGTCGATGGTCAGCGCAAGACGACTAGCCGAAGGGGACGCTTCGCTGCTCTGTGGGGTGTCGGCAGTCTCGGCTGCGCCGCAGCAGGTGTTGGTACCCGCTGTCCTGGTTTCGCTTGTTGTTTCGTCTCTAGTTTCGGTCTTGGTTTCAGTGCGGGGCGTGGCACTGGAGGCGCAGCAACTGCCAGCGCTTGCCGAGCTGGTTTCGCTTACTGTTTCGGTCCTGGCGTCGGAGCCGCAGCGGGCATCTGTGCTTGCCGGTCTTGCGTCAACTCTGGAATCGCCGTCTGCGCTTCGGTAAGCGCAGCAGCCGGCCTTGCTCGTACTTTTCGCGCTGCGCTCTTCAGGGGAATCTGCCATCTTGGGGGAATCTGCCATCTTGGGGGAATCTGCCATCTTGGGGGAATCTGCCATCTTGGGGGAATCTGCCATCTTGGGGGAATCTACCATCCTGGGAACTCCACTCGGGTCTCTGAGTCAGAGTTGACACCCTGTAGTCACTATAGGGTCAAGGGCTGGCACGAGACAGTCGATGCCTGGCCAGAATGGACGGACGTTTGGCGAGAGGAAAACCCATGAAGATCGGCGAGCTGGCAAGACGCAGCGGGGTCAAGGTGGAGACGGTGCGCTACTACGAGCGCGAAGGACTGCTGCCCGAGCCTGCGCGCAGCGAGGGCAACTATCGACTCTATCGTGAGGCCCACGCCGAGCGCCTGGACTTTATCCGTCACTGCCGCGCCCTGGACATGACGCTGGACGAGATCCGCGCGCTGCTGGTCTGTCAGGACGATCCCGAGCAGCCCTGCGAGGAGGCCGACGCCCTGATCGAGGCGCACCTGGGGCACGTCGAGCAGAGGATCGCTCAGCTCTCCAGGCTCAAGGTCGAACTGGAAGGCCTGCGCCGTCGCTGCGCAGGCCAGGGCAAGGTCGGCGAGTGCGGCATCCTCAATGAACTGTCCCAGCCGGTCGATCCCCCCGAGACGCTGGAGCATGCCCACGTCGGTGGCGTCCATCCGCGGCGTTGAGCCCGGCTGGCGCAAGCCCGCGTCTCCCCTTGCATAGAGCCCGGACAGGGACACCAGGAGCCGGACACGACAGCGCCGCCCGGAGGGGCGGCGCTGGTGGGTGCCGTGATGCGATGGCCAGGTTGGCGTTGTCAGACGACGCGCATCAGGCCTCTTCGGTGCGCCTGGGCAGTACCCAGTCCTTGCGCGGGAAGTGGCAGGTGTAGCCATGGGGAATGCGCTGCAGGTAGTCCTGGTGCTCGGGTTCGGCCTCCCAGAAATCCCCCACCGGCTCGACCTCGGTGACCACCTTGCCGGGCCACAGACCCGAGGCTTCCACGTCGGCGATGGTGTCGAGCGCTTCACGCTTCTGCTCTTCATCCACGTAGTAGATGGCCGAGCGGTAGGACATGCCACGGTCGTTGCCCTGACGATTGGGCGTGGTCGGGTCATGGATCTGGAAGAAGTACTCCAGCAGCTTGCGATAGCTGATCACGTCGGGATCGAACAGGATCTCGATACCCTCGGCGTGGGTGCCGTGGTTACGATAGGTGGCGTTCTGCACGTCGCCACCGGTGTAGCCGACCCGGGTGTACTCGACCCCTGGCAACTGGCGAATCAGATCCTGCATGCCCCAGAAGCACCCGCCTGCGAGAACTGCGCGTTGTTGTGCCATGTTCAGACCTCCTCGACTTGATTCAGATATTCGCCGTAGCCCTCGGCTTCCATGTCATCGCGATGGATGAACCTGAGCGACGCCGAGTTGATGCAGTAGCGCATGCCTCCCTTGTCCCTGGGGCCGTCGTTGAAGACGTGACCCAGGTGGCTGTCACCGTGGGATGAGCGCACCTCGGTGCGGATCATGCCATGGGACGAATCCACCAGCTCGTTGACGTAGGCCGGCTCGATCGGCTTGGTGAAGCTGGGCCAGCCACAGCCGGACTCGTACTTGTCCGACGAGGCGAACAGCGGCTCGCCAGAGACGATGTCCACGTAGATGCCGGGCTCCTGGTTGTGCAGGTGCTCCCCGGTGCCGGGACGCTCGGTGCCGCTTTCCTGAGTGACCCGATACTGCTCGCGGTTCAGTCGGGCGATGGCCTCGGGTGACTTTTCATAGGTTTTCATGGGCTCTCCTCGTGGGTGGGGGAGACGCAGGCTCGGCGCGATGGCTTGCCATCAAGGTTACACGCCAGCTTGCGGGACCGTAATCAGTCGTGGTGATGGAGAGATCCTTACACGCCTAACGATTCGTGTCACGCCGATGCAGGCATTGGCCCAGCGCCCAGACCTGGTCGATGGCCCAGTCATCGTCGCTGAGCACCAGCAGATCGGCGTCCTGACCGACCGCCAGACGTCCCTTGCGCTTGAGCCCGAGGGCGTCTGCGGCGTGGGTGCTGGCGAGGCCCACGGCGACCTCGAGGGCGATGCCGTGGTCGTTGACGCACTCGCCCAGTACCTCGAACAGGCTGTCCAGGCGGCCAGCCTCGAGGCCGACGAATCGCCCCTCGGCGTCAAAGCGGGGCAGGGAAGCGTTGGCGTCGGAGGACAGGCTGATGCGCGAAGGGTCGACGCGGGCCTTGAGCGCCCTGGCGGCGGCTTCTGACGCAGGCACCTCGCCGTCGGCCAGAAGCTCCTGCGTGGTGCTGGTGGTGAAGTCGATCCGCCCGCCGTCCCGGGCGAAGCGCAGGCCATCCTCGAACAGCGCCGCGGTGCGGTTGATGTGGGTCGGCATGAACTGGGCGATGGGCAAGGCCGTGGTGCGTGCTACCTCACGCAGGATCTCCAGGCCACCTTCGGCGTCGCCGGTGTGGATGAAGACGATCCCGGACTTGCCGGCGAGCATTCCTGCGGTGCGGCTCTCGGAGGCCAGCCGAGCAAGCTCATGGGCGCTGGGCTGGGAGCCGCGATGGTCGCTGATGGCGACCTCACCGACGCCGATGAACTCGGGGATATGGACGATATCCTCGGCCACCGAGCCGGTCAGGGTCACCGGCGGCAGCTGGTAGGAGCCGGTGTAGGCGTAGCAGCTCAGGCCGCCGGCGGCGAGCTCGCGTACCTTGCCGAGCAGGTTGGCCGGCGTGCGGGTCAGAGCGTCGGTGCCGAGCGCCCCCACCAGGGTGGTGACGCCGGAGGCGATGGCATCCTCGAGGCGGAGCTCGGGGGTGCGGGTGCCAAAGCCGCCTTCGCCACCACCGCCGGTCATGTGCACCAGCGGATCGACCAGGCCAGGGATGACCCGCCGGCCCTCGAGGTCGTGTACCTCGAGGCCGGGAAAGTGTTCATCGACGCTGGCCTCGGGCTCCAGCACCGCCGCGATGCGGCGGTCGGTGATCAGCAGGTGCTTCAGGCCCATCGCGGCAGGGGCGTAGAGGCGGGCATTCTTCAGAAGGGTCAGCATGGCGGCTCCCGAGACAGGGCCGGCCCTGGGGCAGGCCGGCCTGAACGATAAAGGGCAACGTTCACAGTTTGACGTCGTAGCTGAAGTACTCGTTCATGATCTCGTCGTAGGTGCCGTCTGACTTGAGCTCGGCCAGGGCCTCGTTGAAACGCTCGGCGAGTTCACGGTCGCGCTTGCGGAAGGCCACGCCGACGCCCTGGCCGAAGTAGGTCTCGGGCTCCTTGATGAAGTCGCTGATGCGCACGAAGTCGCTCTGTTCGGTATCGATGTCGATCATCGCCTCGGCGATCGGATAGTCCATGAAGGTCAGGTCCAGGCGGCCGGCACGCAGGTCGGCGACCACGTCGTCGGCACTGGCGTAGCGGCGCACTTCGAGCACATCGCCGTACAGGTCGGTGACGTAGCGATCCTGCAGGGTGGCGCGCTGCACGCCGACGCTCAGGCCTTCGAGGCTGGCCTTGTCGGCGATGTCGATGTCGCGGCCGCGCGGCGTGATCCAGGCGCTCGGGGTGGTGTAGTAGGGCTCGGAAAACAGCACCTGGCGGCTGCGTTCCTCGGTGATCGCCATGGACGACATGATGGCGTCGAACTTGCGCGCCATCAGCGCCGGGATCATGCCGTCCCAGGGCTGCTCGACCCAGGTGCACTGGATCTCGAGGCGCTCGCAGACGGCGTTGCCCAGGTCGATCTCGAAGCCGGTCAGGGTACCGTCGGCGGTCTTGTACTCGAAGGGTTCGTAGGGCACATCGACGGCCAGGCGAAGCGGCTCATCGGCGAGTGCTGGGCCTGCGCCGATCATCAGCGCGGACAGGGCGGAGGCGAGCAGCAGGGGAGAACGATTCATGGGGACTTCCTTGGACAAGAGTGAATAACCACAGCATATGACCCCTGCAGCGATGCATCAGCAGGGAGCTGCCTACACACAGGGGAATGTCGCCAGGGGAGGGCGAACAAGCAGAACTTTCAAGGCGTTGGAGTATACGCCGGGGACGCTATTCGTCGAACCATTCACTCAGGGCAAAGCCATCCAGCCAGGGCGGCCGGGGAAGGGACTCTGCGAAGATGGGGAGCCGGGTCAGGGGCACGAAGATGTCCTGTCGCTTCAAGGTGCTATCGAGTGTTCTAGCGAGTGCTACAGCAAGATTGCCAGCAAGTGTTCCAGCGAGTGCCGGTGGTGACACCGGACCCAAGAGGGTCCGGCGCGGTGCCTGCTCGAGGCGTTGGCTCGGGCAGGACTTGTTGCTTCAGCAAGATGCTTATTCAGCAAAGACTTATTCAGCAAAGTACTTGGCATGAATCTCTTCGTAGGTGCCGTTGTCCTTCAGGGTGGCGAGCGCCTCGTTGAAGGCCTTGGCCAGGTCCTCGTCACGCTGACGGAAGGCGATGCCGAAGCCGTCACCGAAGTACTCCTTGGGCTCGGTGATCTGCTCACCGACCACCTTGTAGTCGCCTGCCTCGCTGTCCAGCAGGGTCGACTTGCCGACCGGATAGTCGAGGAAGCCGATGTCGACGCGGCCGGAGTCCATGTCCAGCACCAGGTCGTCGGCGGTGGCGTAGCGGCTGACATCGGCCACGTCGCCGTACAGGTCGGTGACGTAGTTGTCCTGCAGGGTGCCACGCTGCACGCCGATGGTCAGACCCTCGAGGGACTCGACGTCAGGGTTGCCCATCTCCAGGTCGGTCGGGGCGAACCAGGCGGACGGCGGGGTGAAGTAGGGGTCGGAGAACAGCACCTGCTCACGACGCTCGTCGTTGATGGTCATGGAGGACATGATGGCGTCGTACTTGCGCGCCATCAGGCCGGGGATGATGCCGTCCCAGCCCTGAACCACCCACTCGCACTGGATGCCGACTTCAGCACAAAGAGCGTTACCCAGATCGATGTCGAAGCCGGTCAGCTCGCCGTCGGGGGTGCGGTATTCCATCGGCTCGTAGGGCACATCGACGCCGATGCGGATGTCACGAACCTCGGCCTGGGCGGTAGAAGCGAGAACCGCGGTGCCGATCAGGCCAGCGGTAAAGAGCTTGCGCAGTGTCATATCGGTAAACCCTTGTTATTGATAAGCGGGTGTTGATGCGATGGGAGGGCGTCTTGTGGACGCATACCATCACCTTAGCGAATCGGGGCCCTCTCAGGAAGGGCAGGGCGGCAGAAATGAAACGCCAGTTCCCAACGCTTGTTTGACGATAGCGCGACGGCGCCGGAGGCGGTGGCCTCCGGCGTCACGACGGCTTAACCGGAGGCCGGCTTCAAGTGAGCCAGCAGGCGCTTTTCCAGATAGCGGAACAGGTACAGGATGGCGAAGGTCAGGCACAGGTAGATCGCCGCCACGAACAGGAAGGCGTCGAAGGGCGCGTAGTAGCGGGCATAGACGAAGCGTGCCGCACCGGTCAGGTCCATGATGGTCACCACGCTGGCGATGGCGCTGGCGTGGAGCATGAAGATCACCTCGTTGCCGTAGGCCGGCAGCGCCCGGCGGAAGGCGCTGGGCAGCACGATGCGGCGCATCATCAGCGAGTAGCGCATGCCGTAGGCCCTGGCCGCCTCGATCTCGCCACGCGGGGTGGCCTTGATCGCACCATGGAAGATCTCGGTAGTGTAGGCCGCGGTGTTCAACGAGAACGCCACCAGCGCCGGGAAGAACGGCTTCTCCAGCAGTACCCATAGCCAGGTGTCCTGGATGCCCTCGACGAACACCACTCCGTAGTAGATAAGATAGAGCTGCACCAGCAGCGGCGTGCCGCGGAACACATAGGTGTAGAAGAAGATCGGCATCTTGATCCAGCGGCGCTTGGAACCCCGGCCGATGGCCAGTGGCACCGCGGCGATCAGGCCGACGATCAATGACAGGAACACCAGCTGGACCGTGGTGGTCAGGCCCTCACCGTAGTAGGACAGGGTGTCGAGGGTGAAGATGGTGTTGTTGGCCAGCAGTGCTTCGATTGAGGCAAGCAGTGAATCCATCAGTCATGCCCTCCGAAGCCGACGTCGTAGCGCTTCTGCAGTCTGGCGAAGAACCACTCCGAGACGCTGGCGATCAGCAGATAGATGACCGCCACGATGATCATGAACAGGAAGGGCTCGCGGGTGGCCTTGGAGGCCTCCGCGGCGACCCGCACCATGTCGGACAGGCCGATTACCGAGACCAGGGCAGTGGTCTTCAACAGCACCATCCAGTTGTTGGACAGGCCCGGCAGGGCATGGCGCATCATCTGCGGGAAGCGAATACGGCGGAACACCAGGGCGTGGCTCATGCCGTAGGCGCGGCCTGCCTCGATCTGGCCGCTGTCCACCGCCAGAAAGGCGCCACGGAAGGTCTCGCCCATATAGGCACCGAAGATCAGGCCGATGGTCAGGACGCCGGCGACGAACTCGTTGACGTTGATGAAGATGTCGATACCGAAGCGGGCATACAGCCAGTCGGTGACCATGTTGATGCCGATCTGGCCGCCGAAGAACAGCAGCATCATCAGCACCAGGTCCGGTACGCCGCGGATGATGGTGGTATAGAGGGTGCCCAGGCGGTGGGCCACCCAGTTGCGCGACATCTTGGCGCTGGCGGTGACAAGGCCAAGCCCGATGGCCAGGATCAGTGACAGCACCGCCAGTTCGATGGTGACCAGCGCCCCCTCGAGAAGGCGTGGCCCGTAACCGTGAAGGTCAATCATGGGTCTCTCCTGGCCGCCTCAGCGCTTGGGTGCAAGGAATTGCTTGAGTCGCTCGGAGCTGGGGTTGCCCAGCACCTGGTCGGGCGGACCCGCTTCCTCGACCTGACCCTGGTGCAGGTAGATCACCTGACTGGAGACGTCGCGGGCGAAGGCCATTTCGTGGGTTACCACAATCATGGTGCGGCCTTCCTCGGCCAGGTCACGCATGACCTTGAGCACGTCGCCGACAAGCTCCGGGTCCAGCGCCGAGGTCGGCTCGTCGAACAGCATGACCTCCGGGTCCATGGCGAGTGCCCGGGCGATGGCACCACGCTGCTGCTGGCCACCGGAAAGCTGGGCCGGATAGTAGTCGGCGCGTTCGGCCAGGCCGACCCGCTTTAGCAGGGCGCGGGCGTGTTCGATGGCCTCCTTCTTCGACTTCTTGAGCACGTGGACAGGCGCTTCGATGACGTTCTCCAGAAGCGTCATGTGGGCCCAGAGGTTGAAGCTCTGGAACACCATCGACAGCTTGGCGCGCATCTGTACCACCTGGTTCCAGTCGGCAGGCTCGCGGCCGTGCTTGGTTTCCTTGAAGCGGATCTGTTCGCCGTGGACAAACAGCTCGCCCTCGTTGGGCTGTTCAAGCAGGTTCATGCAGCGCAGGAAGGTGCTCTTGCCGGAGCCGGAGGCGCCGATCAGGGTGATGACGTCCCCCTTGCGGGCCTCGAGAGACAGCCCCTTGAGCACTTCGGTGTTGCCAAAGCGCTTCTTGATATTGCGCACTTCCAGCGGAATTGGTGTATCAGCCATGAATCGGGCTCCAGATAGAATCGGCCGTGCCGGGTGGGCCGGCCGGATGGCGCGGGCTGGCGCGAAAAAAACGGGGGATTCTAACAGGCTTGGAACGGCGCAGCAGACGAAGCTGATCCGAGGGGGTATAGACCTTCGTCGAGTATAGGGGCGGGAGTTGTCATGCGTCTATCTCCAGGTTGTTGTTATGTATATATTTATTGTAAGTAAAAGAGGTGCGATCTCACGCTGATGTCAGCCTCACCGGGCGCACCAGCAGCGCCGCTCGAGCGCCGAGTTCTACCCTGGCGTTGGGGAACACCACCTTGAGCGGCTCGTCACCGATACGGGTATCGCCGGCCTGGGCGTCACGCGCCACCACGGTACCGGGGGCGAACTCGGTGAAGTTGGGAATATCATCGGCAAAGCACAGCGCGAAGTCCTCGCTTTCACGGAACACTTCGACAGCCACCGCAAAGCCATCCAGCTGCTGGATCTCGCCCGACTCGGGCAATTGTCCGGCGATCAGCGACTGAATCAGCCGGCCCATGGGTTCAAGTGGCTCGAGATCATTGTGGCCGAACGGCAACGCCTTGCCGAGTTCCAGGGTAAACGCCTGGGCGCCGTGGTAGTGCTTGCTGTAGTGGGAGAAGGTCCAGCTATGCTGATGCTGCTTGAGCGCCGCCTGGATGCCCGCGCCGGCCATCCAGTGCCACTGCTCGCTATCGGTACGAGTCTCGGCGAAAGGGTCCACCACGAAGCGTGGGTAGTGGCTGTCGCGGATCGCGGTGTGCAGGTCGTAGTGCAGCCTTGGCAGCTGGCTGTGGTCGGCGAAGAAGGCATCCACCGCGGCCATCAGCTCACGCGCGCGGACGGCCTCGTCGCCTGGCTGGTCGAGTTCCCGCCGGAACAGCCGATTAAGGTTGGTCTCGACGAAGCGGGTGTTGCGACGAATCGCCTCGAGGTTGCCGAGGATCACCAATACCGGAGCACCGACAGAGGCAAGCCCTGCCTCCAGGCGCGCCAGGCAATCACCCAGCAGCTCGATCGGCGCGGTCTCGTTGCCGTGGATGCCGACGGACAGCACGCAGGCGCGTGCATCTGCGCCGACGGTGTCCGGGATCAGGCGCAGCAGGCCTGGCCCCTCGATCCGATAGCGGCCGCCTTTTAGCGAGCCTTCCCGGCCCTTGATCGGCCGGTCGGGGGACGACGCATCGGCCTCAAGACTTGCCGTCAGCCACTCAGCCAGCATGGCGACCTCCCGCCAGAGGCGAGGAACAAAGGGAACCTGAGTCGGGTGTCAGAACAAACGTCATCGGGAGTCTTCTTGTTGCCAAGGCATTTATCGAATTCTTGTCGCCGCACCATTGCGAGCCCCCAGGAGGACCCCGTTGCCTCTTATCGGCCCAGAGCTGGCCCACTACCTACCCACTAGCGACCCTCCGGGCCGACTCGCCAGCCGAGCTGGGGCGAACGGAAACAGGGCAGGGCGTGGCCTGTCAGCGGCCGATGGTCGGGCATTCGATCATCGCTGGAGGCGCGGATGCCGCTTCACCTTCTTAGGCAGCGAGGGACCTCGCAAGAGCGAGCGTCGATCTGGTGAAAACCGGGGGTGCGATAATGAAAGGCCCGGCAGCATTCGCCGCCGGGTTGGAGATGAGCGGCCACAGCGGCAGGCGCCTAGAGACCGCGAGCGCCGGTATAGAGGGTATACAGCGATTGACTGGCGGCCATCAGCAGACGGTTGCGCTTCTCTCCGACGAAGCAGACGTTGGCGCAGACTTCTGGCAGCAGGACGCGACCGATCAGGGTGCCATCCGGAGCAAACACGCTGACCCCATCCTTGCCCTCGCCCCCTGAGGTGCCGACCCAGAGGTTGCCGTCCTCATCACAGCACATGCCGTCGTAGCCCTCGCTGGTGCTTTCCACCAGCCTCTCGGCACCAGCCAGCGTCCTGTTCTCGGCGCTGAAGGTGAATCGCGTGATGGTAGCGGGCTGATCGGGATGGTGCGAAGGGGCGGTATCGGTGACATACAGCGAGCTGCCGTCCGGCCCCAGGGCGATACCATTGGGCTTGTAGAGCTCTGTGGTCAGACGGGTCGGCTCCTGCATGCCGTCCTCCCAGTAGTAGATGGCGGTCTCGAGTTCGAGCGAGCGCTGCTTGCCCTCGTAGTCGGAGTGCGCGCCGTAGCCGGGGTCGGTGAAGATGATGGCGCCGCCGGGCAGGGTGACCAGATCGTTGGGGGCATTGAGTGGCTTGCCGTCGAAGGTGCTGGTCAGCACATGGCGACTGCCGTCCCACTCGTAGCGAACCACCTGGGCCGGCGAGTGTTCGCAGGCGATCAGGCGACCACGATCGTCGAAAGCGTTGCCGTTGGAATGGCCGATATGATCACGCAGCACGCTGACCTGGCCGCTGGCCTCGTCCCAGCGCATCTGCCGGGCCCTGGGGATGTCGCTGAACACTGCGTAGCGACCCACGGCGTTCCAGGCAGGCCCCTCGAGCCAGAGTCCGCCCGTCCATTCCCGTTCCAGCGGGGCGTTGAACAGCATGTACTGCTTGAAGCGATCATCCACCACCTGCCAGGCGTCGATCGGATAGCGCTCGGGCGTGCCGCCGGCGTGGGCAAATAGCGACGGCGCCGCAGCGGTGGCGCCGATGGCCGCCGTGGCGGCAAGAAACTCTCGTCTTCCCAGTGACATTGCTTGACCTCCATGCAGTGAAAGGGCGACCGAGGTGGTCGCCCTTTCAGCGTATGAGGTGTTCACTGGTCTGTATGTTATACATTCTGACGAGGTCAGGCGGCCCTGCGGCAGCGCCTGACTATTGCTCAGCCCTGGCGATAGGGCTCGCACTCCTCGCCCTGTTCGACCTCTATCAGCTCCTCGACCGGGTAGTCCAGATCCTGTGCGCGCTGGACCAGCGAGCGGTAGGTCGCATCGTCAAGCTGGGGACTTCTGGCGAGGATCCACAGATAGTCGCGGTCCGGTCCGGTGACCAGCGACCATTGTCCGGCGTCATCCAGCGCCAGAATGTTGTAGCTTGCATAGAAGGGGCCGAAGAAGCTCACCTTCAGGCGGCCGACGTTGTCTTCCTCCAGCAGGTAGGCCTTGCCTTCGGCCACGTCGGGCTCGCCCTTGGACAGGTCGACGCCACGGTTGATCACCTGGACGCCACCGTCATCCCGGGTGGCGTAGTCGGCGGTGACGCAGTCGAGCCCTTCCTCGAAGCTGTGATCGAAGCGCGCAATCTCGTACCAGCGACCCAGATAGTCCTCCAGGGCGAAGTCCTCGATGGGCTGGGTGCCAGAGGGCAGGCCTGTGCAGGCCGACAGCGCCAGCGGGGCGCCAACGGCTGCGAGCAGGGTGGAGAGGCGCGTCGGCTTTCGAGCCGGGGCCGACGAAGGCCGGCGTCCTTGCGTGTCCATGAGGGCTCCTGAAGGGTGGCAGGCGGGTGGAAGACGAGTCAGCGCTGGATGTGTTGCATAATTTTCGTACAAGAAGTGTATGTCTTTTTTGCTGCTGTTGTCCAAGAGGCTTCCTGCTTGAGATCGAGCAGCCATAAACGTGCAAGGAGCGCCGCATGACGCTAAAGGGGGCACCAGGAGAGGCCGCGCAGGGAACGGCAGGTAGCCAGCTGGGCCAGCACTATGATGCCAAAGGAAGCCTGCTGGCTCGGCTCGAACGTGCCTTTGTCGAGGCGGGATGCGACCCCGACCATCTGAGTCATGACGAGATGGCCGGTATCGATCAACTGCATCTGGGGGGCAGGGCGGCCAGCCGGCGATTGATGGCCCTGGCGGGGAGGGATGCCGGCCAGCCCCCGAACAAGGGGGACGGTCCTCGCTTGGACGCGTTCGCGGGTGCGGGCACGGGTTCCAGCGGCGCAGCGCGCCTGCTCGATCTGGGCTGCGGTACCGGCGGCGCCAGTCGTCTGCTGGCCCGTGAGCTTGGCTACGAAGTGGTGGGGGTGGATATCACGCCGGGCTTCATCGAGGTCGCGACCTGGCTGAGTCGGGCCTGTGGACTGGAGGACACTACCCGTTTCGTGTGCGTCGATGGTGCCGAGTTGCCGCTGGGGGATGCCAGTGTCGAGGCGGTGTGGTGCCAGCATGCCCTGCTCAATATGCCGGACCTCGCCGCTGTGTTGAGCGAGTGTCGCAGGGTGCTCGCTCCGGGCGGCAGGTTGCTGCTCCACGAGGTGGTTCGAGGCGACAATCCTGCGCCGTTATCGCTGCCGGTGCCCTGGGCGAGAACGCCCGAGCATAGCCGACTGTTGTCCCTGAAGGATCTCGAGCAACACCTCCAGGCCGCCGGGTTTCAGCGCCAGGCACTGGAGGATGTCAGCGCCGAGGCGCTGGCCTGGCGAAGCCATCACCGGCGTCGCGAGCAGGGCGGGGCTGACCGCCGAGCCCATGGTGGCAGCAACACGGACCAGGCGCAGCCGCCCAGGCAGGAGGGGGGCGAGTCGTCACCTCAGGCGTCAGGACCTGCTGCCCGTCCTCCCATTCGTCCCCGCTTGCCCGGGCCTGCGCTGATCTTTGGTGAGGTCTTCGTGGAGATGGGCCGTAACCTGCTCGATAACCTCAGCGACGACCGGGTACGGGTGGTCCAGGGGGTGTGGCAACACTAGGGCTTTTCTGAAAAGTGTCTGCACTCGGTAATACGGCGTTAAAAATCGCCTTAGAATGCTCATTTACACCCCGTAAACTGCGCTTTCTCGACGATTTTTGCCTTGTCTAACCTTCGCTCGTCGACTTTTCTGTGAAAGCCCAGCCATTGCCGCGAACCTGACAGTTTCTCCCTCCACTGCCGCTGTATGTCGTGCAGCGGAGTGCCTCCTCAAGGAGGCTCCCTCTCCCATGGTTGCCTCCTCAGGGGGCACGGGCTTGCCAAGCCTGCTGATGCTCTGTGCTCTGTGCTCTGTGCTCTGTGCTCTCTGGTCGTCTCTCTGCATTCTTCTCTCGGCATCCTTCTCTGTTTCCTGCCTTCCCTCCGTGCTTTTTTTTCTGTCTCTCTCGGCCGACGTGCGACGCCTTGGTACAGGGTGGCCTGGTGCGGTTGTGTCACGTCGAGTTGGCATGCGCCACCTGACCGGGTTCTGGGCTGACCGTTGTCGTGATGGATCACAGGGGCGGGCTTTCACGGCGCTCTTGCATTTGGGTATCCTGTAAATATATTTTATACAATCTACGTTTTGGCGGTGTTGCCTGAGTCTGGGCGTATCGGCCTGTCGAAGCGTTGGGGAATGTGGAATCTGGCGATGGGCGCTGGATACACCGATGGAGTCAATACAATGAACAACAAGGCCTTGAGTGCAGCAGCGATCGGAAGTCTGGTGATGGGGCTGGTGGCGCCTGCCCTGGCGGCTGACGTCGAGTGGAAGGTGCCGACCTCGGTACCGGCGGGCTCCCCTTTTTACGAGAACTTTCTGGAGCGGTTTGCCGACAACGCCGACACCCTCAGCCAGGGTCGGGTGGAGATCAAACCCTTCGGCGCAGGGGTGATCGTACCTGCGTTGCAGGTATACGAGGCCGTGCTGGAAGGCACCGTGGAGGCGGGGCACTCCACGCCCAGCTACCTGGTAAACCAGAAGCCCATCAACGCCATCTTTGCCGGCTTCCCCGGTGGCATGGGGCCGGAGACCTATATCAACTGGATCTACGAAGGGGGCGGTCAAGAGGCCTTGCAGGAGCTGCGCGCCAGCGAGGGGCTGCATTCCTTGATCGTCGGTATCGGCTCCACCGAAGTCTTCGCTCACGCCAACGTCAGGATCGATGGTGCCGACGATCTCGAAGGCTTGAAGTATCGTACGTCGGGCCCCTGGGCGGAGGTGATGCGTGAATACTACGGCGCAGTGCCGACCGTGGTGCCGCCGGGGGACACCTACACCCTGCTTCAGCGCAAGGGTGTCGACGCGGTGGAGTGGGCAACCCCATCGAGCAACCAGCCAGAAGGGTTCCATGAAGCCGCCAAGTACATCGTGGTTCCCGGCGTGCATCAGCCCACCTTCCTTTGGGAGGTTGTCGTGACCGAGGACACCTGGGCGGCCGTCCCAGACGACCTCAAGCCGCTGATCGAAGCCGCCGCCAAGCTCACGACCTATGAAGGCCTGAGCCAGTTCTATCACCAGGACATGCTGGCAATGGAGGCTTACCGTTCGGGCCGCAATGAAGTGGTGAGCCTGGACCCCGAGTTTGTCGAGGATCTGGCCCAGAGCGGTCGGGCCTGGATGGAGGCCACGGTTGAAGCGTCAGACGATCCTGCAATGCGGGCGCTGCTGGAAGACTACCGCACCTACCAGCAGCGCTGGAGCGAGCAGAACGACTACCTGATCCGCGACTGACCCCTCAACCGATCCTGGAGGAACGTCACCTCGGCCTGCGGGGTGACGCCTATTCATGAATACACTGATGAACCTCATCGACAGGGCGTCGACGCTGCTGGCGTGGGGCAGTCGCCTGGCGCTTGTCGCCCTGACCGGCGCCATGCTCTACGAAGTCATTGCACGCTATGCCTTTAATGCCTCGACCATCTGGGCCTTCGATCTGTCCTACATGGCCACGGGAACAGCCTTTGTTCTCGGCATCGCCTGGACCGCCAAGGTGGATGGCCACGTCAGGGTCGATGCCTTCAGTCGCCTGCTTCCGCCGCGTCTGGTCCAGCGCCTGCACGGTGCCGTCTATCTACTGCTGATGGTGCCGGTGGTGGCGCTGATGGCGCATCACGGATGGCTGCGCACCCTGCGGGCCTGGCACACCAATGAGGTGGAAATGGTCAGCGTATGGGCACCAAGGATGTGGCCGCTCTACGCCCTTATCGCCATCGGGCTTTCCCTCTTCGCCTGCCAGCTTGCGGTGGACGGAGTGCGGCAGCTTTGTACAGCACGCACCACCGAGGAGAGTCGCTGATGGATGCCCTCGTTGCCGGTCTGATGTTTCCCGGCTTATTTCTGCTTATCTTCCTGGGCATCCCCATCGCCTATTCGTTGACGTTGGTCTCGGTTGCCGCTGGCTGGTACGCCTTCGGACCGATGATCTTTCAGCAGCTGTACGGTAGCGTCTACAGCGCCGCCACCCACTATGTGCTGTCTTCCATCCCGCTGTTTGTGCTGATGGGAGGAATCCTCGAGAAGTCGGGAATCGCGCGTCAACTGTTCGATGCCATCCAGCTCTGGATCGGCCGACTGCCTGGGGGGCTGGCGCTGACGACGATCGCCATGGCGGCCATCTTTGCCGCCGCCTCTGGAGTGGTCGGTGCTGTCGAGATCATGATCGGTCTGATGGCGATACCCGCGATGCGGGCCTATGGCTATCGCAATAGCCTGATGAGCGGGACCATCTGCGCTGGGGGCTCCCTGGGCACGATCATTCCGCCGACCGTGATCGTGGTGGTGTATGCGGCCCTTGCCCAGCTTTCCATCGGCGAACTCTTTGCCGCCATCATTCTGCCAGGCGGATTGATGGTCTCGCTGTTTGCTCTCTACATTCTGGTGCGCTGCGCCCTGCGCCCCCAGGACGGCCCTCCGGCCGTGGAGGCGACACCCTTGCCGCTGGGCCAGAAGCTCGCGATCACCGCTAAGGCCCTGGTACCCCCGCTGTTGTTGATGTTTGCGGTGCTGGGCTCGCTGCTGATGGGCATTGCCTCACCGACAGAGGCGGCGGCGGTCGGCGTGGGCGGCGCCTTGCTGCTGGCTGTGATGAATGGCGGTATCAGCGTCCAGGCGCTAGGGGAGTCGCTGTCCCTGACGGTGCGCATCACCGCCATGATTCTGCTGATCGTGGCGGGGGGCACCATGTTTACCGGGATCTTTGCGGTCAACGGCGGCGGCGAGATGGTGGCCGAGATCGCTGAGCAGCTCGGCGGCCCCACCGGTGTCATACTGTTCTTCCTCGGCGTGACCTTCCTGCTCGGCTTCGTGCTCGACTGGACCTCCATCGTGCTGATCTGCGTTCCGATCTTCACGCCGGTGGTCAAGCAACTGGGCATCGATCCGGTCTGGTTCGCCACCCTGGTGCTGGTGACCATCCAGACCAGCTATCTCACCCCACCGATGGCATCGTCGATCTTCTATCTGAAGTCCATCGCCCCGGATGACATCACCTACGGTCAGATGTGCCGAGGGGTGCTGCCCTTCATCGCGATCCAGCTGGTGACACTACTGGCGGTGGCACTGGTGCCGAGTCTGGCGACATGGTTGCCAGAGCAGATCGTGGGGTTCTGAAGACCGGCCCGGCTCGAGGATGCCGGGCCGGCAGGGTGATCAGCCCTGGGCGATACGCTCGCTGATCGCGGCGCCCAGACGCTCGGTGGTGCCGTTGCCGCCCAGGTCCGGGGTCAGCACTTCGCTGTCGCCGTCTTCCAGCACCGCCTCGATGGCGGCCAGGATGGCGTCACCGGCGTCCTTGTGACCCAGGTGTTCGAGCATCATGGCGCCGGACCAGATCTGGCCGATGGGGTTGGCGATGCCCTTGCCGGCGATATCCGGGGCGCTGCCGTGAACCGGCTCGAACAGGCTCGGGAAGGTGCCTTCGGGATTGATGTTGGCCGAGGGCGCCACGCCGATGGTGCCGGTACAGGCGGGCCCCAGGTCGGAAAGAATATCGCCGAACAGGTTGGAGGCCACCACCACGTCGAACCAGTCCGGATGCATGACGAAGTTGGCGGTCAGGATATCGATGTGGAACTTGTCCACCTCGACGTCGCCGTACTGCTTGGCCATCTCGGCCACACGGCTGTCCCACCAGGGCATGGTGATGGCGATGCCGTTGGACTTGGTGGCCGAGGTCAGCTTCTTGCGCGGGCGGCTCTGGGCCAGGTCGAAGGCGTACTTGAGCACCCGGTCGACGCCGTGGCGGGTCATCACCGTTTCCTGGATCACCACCTCCCGGTCGGTGCCCTCGAACATGGTGCCACCGACGCTCGAGTATTCGCCTTCGGTGTTCTCGCGGACCACGTAGAAGTCGATGTCGCCGGGCTCGCGACCGGCCAGCGGGCTCTTGATACCCGGCAGCAGGCGGCAGGGGCGCAGGTTGACGTACTGGTCGAACTCGCGGCGGAACTTGAGCAGCGAGCCCCACAGCGAGATGTGATCCGGTACCTTTTCGGGCCAGCCGATGGCGCCGTAGAAGATCGCATCGAAGTCGATCAGCGTCTCGCGCCAGTCGTCCGGCAGCATCTTGCCGTGCTCGAGGTAGTAGTCGCAGCAGGCGAAGTCGAAGGTCTGGGTATCCAGGTCGATAGCGAAGCGCTTGGCGGCAGCCTCGAGGGCGCGCACGCCCTCGGGCATGACTTCGGTGCCGATACCGTCACCGGCGATGATGGCGATGCGATGGGCCATGAAAGCTCCTTGATCCTGTCTGCTGGCGTGTAGAGGGTGCCTCGCGCAGCGGCCACGATTGTGCTTGGTGTGAAGGGTGGCGGCGGCAAGGTGTAAGGTCAGTCTAGCTCTTTACAGCGAGGCGATAATGGGGCTCGATGGCAATTCATTGTTGACCTCAAGTGGAGAAAAGGGTGGCATCGCTCGATGATCTGGCGTTCTTTCGTCAACTGGCCCAGGCCGGCAATCTGACCGCCACCGCACGCGAGCTGGGACTGTCGCTGTCGGCGGTCAGCAAGCGTCTGAAGCAGCTGGAGGCGCGGCTCGGGGTGGAACTCGCCACGCGCACCACCCGGCGGCTTACCCTGACCGCCGAAGGTGAGCGTTACCTGGCAAGGGGAGTCGCGCTACTGGATGAGCTGGCCGAACTGGAAGAGAGCCTGGGCGAGGATCGCGAGGCGCTGGCGGGACCGCTGCGGCTCAACGCGACCTTCGGTTTCGGCCGTCGCCATGTGGCGCCCTTGCTGTCCGAGTTCTGTGCCTTGCATCCGGGCATCGAGGCGTCACTGGAACTCTCTAACTTTCCCGCGCCATTGGTGGAGGGCGTGGATCTGGGCATCCGTATCGGCGAGCCCCCCGACTCGCGCCTGGTGGCCCGCCGTCTGGTGGCCAGCCGGCGTGTTGCCTGCGCCTCTCCCGACTATATCGAGCGCTGTGGTCGGGCCGAGACTCCACAGGCGCTGCAGCGCCACGCCTGTCTGGTACTGCGAGAGAATGACAGCGATTTTGCGCTGTGGAGATTCGTCGACGCCGACGGTGTCGAGACGTCGGTCAAGGTCGGCGGGCGCCTTACCAGCAATGACGGTGAGGTCATCAAGCGACTGGCGCTCGATGGTCACGGGGTGATGCTGCGCTCCTGGTGGGACGTTCACGATGAACTGAAGGAGGGGCGCCTTGTCAGCCTGCTGCCGGGCTGGCAGGGGGTGCGTGCCGACTTCTTCGCGGTCTACGCCCAGCGCCGGCACGTCCCCGCGCGCTTACGTGCGCTGGTCGACTTCCTCGCTCGGCGCTTGGCGGCCAGGATCCCGTCACTCGGTTGAACGACTGCCGGCCCCGTCAGCCCTTGCGTGCCAGCACTCGCAGCCGGGATTCCAGCATGTCGCGGTCCAGGTAGGTGCCCTGGAGGTGACGCTCCCCGGTGGTGGGATCGAAGGCCTCACGTCCATGCAGTACCCGGCGGTTGTAGCCCTTGCGTGCCAGCACTCGCAGCCGGGATTCCAGCATGTCGCGGTCCAGGTAGGTGCCCTGGAGGTGACGCTCCCCGGTGGTGGGATCGAAGGCCTCACGTCCATGCAGTACCCGGCGGTTGTCGAAGGCCACCATCTGCCCGGGACGCAGGTCGAGGGCAATCTGATGCTGTGGTGCATGCAGCAGGGTCCAGAAGTGGTGGTAGGCCTCGTACCAGGGGGTGATCAGGTCGGCAGGCAGGTGCAGGGTGTCACGAATCCAGTTGTTGAAGCGAATCTCGCGGATGCGCCCATCCGTGCCGACGTCGATGACCGGCTCGCGGACGCCGATATCGTGTTCCTCGTCCTGGAAGCGAAAGTCGATGGCGGTCTCGGTCAGAAGCTGGAAGTGATCGGGGTTAGCCGCGCGCAGCGCCTCGGCGACCTGGATGCCGTCGGCGAAGATCGAGCCGCCGCCTTCGGCATCGTTCTTCAGGCAATACAGCAACTGCATGTCCGGCGGTTGGCGCCAGTTGGGCAGGTCGGTGTGCAGCGCCAGGGCAATCGAGGTGTAGGCCGCGTTGTTGGGGTTGGGCTTTGAAATGACGTCGAAGCGAGCCCCGAAGTTGGTGGCCTTGAGCGGGCCAATGCGCCGTGCCAGGCGACTGACCTCCTCGAGTTCCAGCGGACCTTCGTCGAGCAGCACCAGACCGTCGCGCAGCAACGCCGTGATCCAGGCTTTTTCGCCGTTGCCCCCGGCTACCAGATCGGCATGCCGCACATGCTGGGGGGAAAACGGCGTCTGCCAGGCGACAGGCCGCGGCAGGCTGTCGATGACGGCCTCGCCGGGGCGACGCTGGTGCAGCCAGCCGGCGGCGAAGCGGCTGTGGTGTCCGTCCTGCCAGTCAAGGTGGAGCTGACCGTGCTCGATGCGGGCCTCGTCGAGCCCTGGAACGGCGGCCATCGGTGTGACCAGGCGTTCCCGGGTCAGCGGGTGGCGGCACTGATCACAGGCGCAGTGATCGCGCAGCCACAACACAGGAAATTGTCCTCGGTCGCCGTTGTTCCAGACCAGCGAGAGACGCAAGCCTTCAGCGACCACGTCGGTCAGCGTCAGGTGCTGGGGCCAGGGGGCCAGTTCGTGCATATCGATGTGGCCGGCGTCGGCGGTCGAGGTCAACGAGGTGGTGCTCATGGATGGCTCCCAGGTGACGAGTGTTGACGAAATAGGTGACGAGTGTTGACGCCGATGGTGGGGGCTCGAGGCGATGGCGACAAACGACTAATATGACGCCTTAGGCCAAGCCTGGCTTATGACTGTCTTTTTCATCGACGCTAAACCACAGGGCCAGAAACCACATGCACCGACTTCCTCCTCTGCATTGGCTGCAGGCCTTCGAGGCCTCGGCAAGAACCCTGAGCTTTACCGCAGCGGGCCAGGAACTGTCGGTAACCCAGGCCGCCATCAGTCAACGTATTAGGCTGCTGGAGGACCGCCTGGGGCAGCCACTGTTCGTGCGCCACCCGCGCAGCTTGACGCTGACGCCGGCGGGCCAGGCCTGGTTGCCGAGCGTCCAGGAAGCCTTTGCGCGGCTCGATGAGGGCACCCTGGAGGTGTTCGGCGTGACCCCGGATCGTTCAGTGACGCTGCGCACTACGCCGGCGCTTCAGAGCCAATGGCTGGCGCCTCGTCTGGCACGATTTCACCTTACCCACCCCGAGGTGACCGTGCGTGTGGTCAGCGCCGTCTGGAGTTCGGATTTCGGTGCCGAAGGGGCCGATATCGAACTGCGCTACGGCCAGGGAGAGTGGCGCGGCATGGAGTCGATCTCTCTGGGGGCGTCGTCGTTGTTGCCGGTCTGTACGCCGCCGCTGGCAGGGCAGCTCGTCTCGCTGGATGCCCTGGCCGGGCAGACCTTGCTCCACGCGGCGGGCTTCGCGGCCGGCTGGCCGGCCTGGCTGGAGCACGCCGGGCGCAAGGATCTGTCGAGCCACTGTCACAGTCTGATCTGCGACAACCTGTCCATGGTGATGGCCCTGGCCCGGCAAGGGGCGGGGGTGGCGCTGGTGCACCGCTGCCTGCTGGAAGATCCCCAGGGGCTGGTTGCCCCGTTTGACATCGAGGTGCCCACCCGCGAAGGATTCTGGTTGTGTCGCCCGCGCAGTGCGCAGGGCAGTATCGAAAGCGAACGGCTATGGCGCTGGCTGGCGGGCGAGGTGGCGCCAGGGCCATCGTGACAACTTTGTCGGCAAGAGGTCAGGCCTCGGCACTTTGCTCCAGGAGGACTGGGGCTGAGCCGATCGAGTCGGTATGATCGTGCCCGCTGATCGAGCGCTATCGCTGGCGGGCGCTGGCGCTCGTAAGAGCATAGAATTGAGAATGAGGGTGCCGTCCGGCTCCCGCCTGCACCGCACCCTGGATTGTCGCCGCCGGGGTGCGGTCCATCATCTGTTTCGGGAGACTGCTGCCGCCGTGAATGTGTTGATGTTCACCAACACCTATGCGCCGATCGTCGGTGGTGTCAGCGAGTCCGTGCAGCGCCTGAAGCACCAGTTGCAGCGGGCGGGGCATCGTGTACTGGTGGTGGCGCCTCGGCTGGAGGGACAGCCGGAACACGAGCCGGACGTGGTGCGTGTCGTCGCGGTGCAGCATTTCAACGGCAGCGACTTCTCGCTGCCGGTGCCAATCCCCGGACAACTGTTCGACGCCATCGAGGCTTTCGAGCCAGACATCGTTCATTCACACCATCCCTTCCTGCTGGGCGACACCGCAGCGCGCGCGGCGGAAACCTACGGCCTGCCACTGGTGTTCACCCACCACACGCTGTACGAGCACTACACCCACTACGTGCCGGGGGATTCCTCGCGGATGCAGCGCTTTGCGGTGGCGCTGGCGACCCAGTACACCTGGCTGTGCGACGAGGTGATTGCTCCCAGCGAGAGCGTCAAGCAACTGCTGGTCCAGCGCGCCGGCAACCCGGACATGACGGTGGTGCCCAGCGGAGTGGACACTTCACTCTTTGCGACGGGCAAGCGTGATCGCTGGCGGGACCACTTCGCGATCCCCGCTGATGCCCGGGTGATCGGCCATCTTGGTCGGCTGGCCAAAGAGAAGAATCTGGCATTTCTGGCGGGCGCGGTGTGCCAGGCGCTGGTCGAGGATGCCGAGGCCTGGTGGCTGGTGGTAGGAGACGGTGATGCCCGAGAAGCGGTGGAAGCCGCCGCCGATCGTCATGGGGTGAGCGAGCGTGTCTGTTTTACCGGCTGCCTGCACGGGCAGGCGCTGATCGACGCCTACCACGCCATGGACGTCTTTGCCTTTGCATCACACAGCGAGACCCAGGGCATGGTGGTGGCCGAAGCAATGGCAGCGGGGCTGCCGGTGGTGGCCCTCGATGCCCCTGGCGTTCGCGAAGTCGTGCGAAATGGCGAGAATGGACGGCTGCTGGCGCATGAGGATGAGCAGGCCTTCGCCCTGGCCCTGGCCGAATGTACCGACGCACGATACTGGCCGGCCCTGCACGAGACCGCCCTGAGCACGGCCCAGGCCTACGACGAGGCTCGCTGCGCCGAGCGCTGCCTGCGGGTCTACCGCCTGGCGATCGCCCGCGGCGGCCCCTTCACCCACGCCGATGACGGCGGCTGGGAGCGTGTACGCAGCCGACTGGGCGCGGAGTGGCAGATGCTACGCTACCGAGGGAGGGTGCTACGCCACCTGGTCCAGGAGGAGTGGCGTGAAGAGTGGCGTGAGGAGCGGCCATCCTGGTGGCCCGGCCAACATGAAGACGAACCCGAACTGCCGTCGAGGTGACGCCGCTTGCTGATTCAAGACACCTAGGTTTAAACGCACAAAATTTTCCGAATAGTGCGTTCATTCATTTTATGCTCATGTGACTCGGCTTCACCAGGAGAGCACGATAGAATCTCCAAAGGCTTCGTTTCTTCGGTTGGATAGAGCGAACAGCGCTCGGTGAGGGTATGACGTTGGAACAGACACGGCAGGACAGCAAGCGATCATCGTCGGCGCAGCGTGATGACGACGCCGTGTCCCTGCGCGCGGATCTGACCATCGAGTTACCGATACGCTTCGTGCATGAGCTGTCCGCGGCCGAATCGCTCCAGGACGTGCTGGATACGGTGGCACGCTGGTCAAGTACGGTGTTTGGCGCCAACCGCGCTTCCATCACTCTGGCGCAGTCCGAGACCGAGCTGACCCTGATCGCCATGGAAGGTAACAACGCCATCCCGATGGATCAGCCTGTGCCGATCTACGGCACCATGGTCGGACGTGTCTATCGCACTCGCCAGGCGGAGTACGCCGAGCGTTTTGACGGGAGTCCCGATCTCGACTGCCAGATGCTCAGTGCCAAGGGGCTAGGGTGCTGTCTCGATGTCCCGATGATCAGCGGCAGTCGCTGCGTGGGCACCATGAACATCGCCCACGAAAGCCCGAATGCCTTCACCGATGAAGATCGTGAGCGCCTGCAGGCCATGGCCCACTGGGTCGCCGCCAGCATACGCATCCATCATCAGATCGAAGAGATGGAAGTGCTGTCCGAGACCGACCCCCTGACCGGGGTGTGCAATCGTCGCGCCTTTGCTACCCGTTTTGCCACCCTGGCCAAGCGCTGGCAGCGCGGCAAGGGAGCGCTGGGTGTCGCGCTGGTCGATCTCGATCACTTCAAGTCGATCAACGATACCTACGGCCATGAATCCGGGGACAGGGTGCTGGTCGCCGTGGCCAAGGCGCTCGACGCAAGCTTTCGCAAGTCGGACCTTATCGCCCGCATGGGGGGAGAGGAGTTCTGCGTGGTCATGGCGGACGTCGACAAGCCTGCCTTGATGTCCGCCCTCGAGCGTTTCAACCTTGCCCTGTCCGAGCTGGAGATACCCGTCGCCGATAGCGTGATACGCGTCACCGCCAGTATCGGTGCGTTGCTGATCGACAGTGACAGCGCTGACCTCGACAGCCTGGTCAATCAGGCCGATCAGGCGATGTACAAGGCCAAGACCAATGGTCGAAACCGAGTCGAGTTCGTGCACGTGACGCAGTAGGTCAGCCGTGGCGGTGCTACTTGCTTTCCACTTGTCTGGATGATCCCCGATCGGCCTTTCTCCCGTCGGCCCAGCGCTTGAGTCCGACCAGCAGGCCGACACCCAGCGCCAGGCCACCCAGCGCATAGAAGATCTCGCTGCGACTGTCGGCGGTGATCAACTCGCCCAACTGGCTGCCGAGCAGGGTGACCCCGGCCAGGCCCGGGGCGATGCCCAGGGTGGAACCGATCAGGTAGTCGCGAAAGCGCAGATGGAAGGCTCCGGCCATCATGTTGGTCAGGGTGAAGGGGGCCAGCGGCAGCAGGTTGACCAGCGTCATGGTGCGGATGCCGCGTCCCGACAGGTAGAGTGACAGGCCGTTCAAGCGCTTTCCCCCGTAGCGCAACAGCGCATCGCGGCCAAGCTTGCGACCGACCCACCAGGTCAGGCAGGAGGCCGACAGGGTACCGATCAGGGCGTAGCCGAAGCCCCACCAGGGGCCAAATACCAGCCCGGTCGCTGCCACCAGCAGACTCAGCGGAAACATCACAAGCGATAGCCCTGCATAGACAGCAGCCACCACGACGATGGCCCAGGGGCTGTCGCGCCACGCCGTGCCACCCTGGGAAAGCTTCATCAGGGTGTCGACGGTAAGCAGGTCATGCATGGCCAGCCACTGCCAGGTCAGTCCCAGCGCTGCCAGCACGGTGATGGCCAGGGTCGGCAGTAGCCAGCGCCTCGTCATCGGGGGGATTCCTGAGTGGCGGGTGAGGGTGCGGGATGGTCGTTATCGGCAGTCAGCGCCCATGTGAGGGGCTGCTGCTGAAAGTAGCGACAGAGCAGATCGTAGAGTCCCGGGTAGGCCTCCATCAGACGGTCGGGGGCGCTGAAGAAGGTCTCGCAGCAGACGGCAAAGCACTCGCCGGGATGGCTCGCGGCGTAGTCATCGATGGGCGTGGGGTCGCCTGCTTCGAGGCGCTTTTGCAGATCCTGCCAGACCGCCGTGAACTCGCGATGCCACTCCCTGGAGGCGATGGTGACCGGCAGTGGTGGAAATCCGTCGACGTCCTGAGAATTGCCCATGTCGAGCTTGTGGGCGAATTCATGGATGACCACGTTGAAGCCATCCAGGCCACCGCTCTCGACCAGATCGGGAAAGGCGATCACCACCGGCCCCTGGTAGAAGGTCTCGCCGGCGCGCTCGTCCTCGTAGACGTGCATCACCCCGGCCTCGTCCATCTCTTCGACCTGGCGACGAAAGGCGTCGGGCAACACCAGTACTTCGTGCACGTTGGCAAAGGCTTCCTGGTGCTCGTGCTCGCTCCAGCCCAGCGTCAGCAGACAGGCCTGGGCCGCCAGGGCCAGGCGTTCCTCGCTATCCAGTGCCGCAGGGTCCAGGTCCGGGTGAAGGCTCAGACGCTTGTCGTGAAGAAATCGCCAGGCACGCTGGCCCAGGCGCTGGGCCGAAGCCTCGGGCACGCGGGCCAGCAAGGGCAGGCGCGCTCGGGCGCCTGCCCAGGTGGCGGCGGGGAAGGGGTGGCGGGCATCGAAGCGGGCCGCCCGCCAGCGCTTGAGTCGTGACAGCACGACTAGCTGTCGTCCTGGTCCCTGGCGCCGGACTTCCACGACCAGTCGCGTAGGCGCAGGTCGAACAGGTCCTTGCGGCGGTCCTTGAGGTTGGTCACCGAGCCCTCGGCGCGCACCACGGTCAACCGCGACAGATCCAGGTCGGAGAACATGATCATCTCGGTGTTGGGGGTGGTCTCTGCCATCACTGCGTCGTGGGGGAAGGCGAAGTCGGAAGGCGAGAACACCGATGACTGGGCGTACTGGATGTCCAGGTTCTCGATGGACGGCACATTGCCGACGCTACCGCACAGCACCACGTAGCATTCGTTCTCAATGGCTCGGGCCTGGGCGCAGTGACGAACCCGCAGATAGCCGTTCTTGGTGTCGGTCCAGAAGGGCACGAACAGCAGGTCCATGTCCTGATCGGCGAGCAGTCGGCCCAGCTCCGGGAACTCCACGTCGTAGCAGATCAGGATGCCGATGCGTCCGGCATCCGTCTGGAATACGCACAGATCCTCGCCGCCCTCGATCACCCAGTCGCGGCGCTCCTGGGGGGTGATATGCAGCTTGGCCTGGCGCTCGATGGAGCCGTCGCGGTGGCACAGGTAGGCCACGTTGTAGAGGCGTCCGTCGTCACCTTCCTCGATCATCGATCCGGCGATGATGTTGATGTTATAGGCCACCGCCATGCGCGACATTTCGGTCTTGAAGCGCTCGGTGAAGCCGGCCAGAAAGCGGATGGCCGCCATCTGGTCCTGCTGGGCGGCGCGGTCCTGAAGGCCCATCAGCGGTGCATTGAACAGCTCCGGGAAGACCGCAAAGTCGCTCTGGTAGTCGGACAAGGCATCGACGAAGTACTCGACCTGCTGCAGCACCGCCTCCACCGAGGCGAACTCGCGCATCTGCCACTGCACGGCGCCGACTCGAACCTGGGTCGGACGACTTTCCAGCATGCGTTCGGCCGGCTCGAACAGGATGTTGTTCCACTCGAGCAGGGTCGCGTAGCCCTGGGACTTCTCGTCTTCCGGCAGGTACTTGCGCAGCAGGCGCTTGACCTGGAAGTCGTTGGACAACTGGAACGACAGGATCGGGTCATGCAGCTCCTTGCGCGAGACCTTGTCGATGTACTCGCTCGCCGACATGCTGTCGGCCACCCGGTGATACTCGGGGATGCGTCCGCCGGCCAGGATGGCCTTGAGGTTGAGCTGGCGACAGACCTCCTTGCGCGCCTCGTAGAGGCGACGGCCAAGGCGATAGCCGCGGTAGTCGGGGTCGATCAGCACGTCGATGCCGTACATGGCATCGCCGTCCTTGGCGTTCTGGATCGTCTCGCGCTTGCCGATCAGGTCGTCGTACTTGTGCGGGTTGGAGAACTCCTCGTAGTCGACCAGGGCGGTAAGCGCCACGCCGATGACCCGGCCGTCGTCCTCGATGACGATCTGGCCGTCAGGAAACTCCGCCACCAGCCTGTCGATGGTGATCCTGGGCCAGGCTCCGCCGATGTCGTGGTAGACCTTGTCCATCAGCCCCTTGAGCTGAGGGTAGTCGTCACAGGTGAGGTTACGGAGATTGAGCTGAAGATCATCGAGGGACATGAAGCGTTCCTCCGGAAATGGACCGCATAGTCTAACATGCCGCCCAGGGCAAGGCGGAACGAGGTGTGCAGCATAGCGCAAAAGCATAAGCGTTATGCATCTAAAGCTCGGGGGGGCAGTAGTGCACATCAAGGGAAGCATGAAGCGCTGGAGAGAGCGCTGGAAAGAACGCGTCCAACAAACAGCGGGCCTTGCCACGACAAAGGCCCCGCCGTAGCGGAGCCTTGGGATGCTGCGTGCAAGCTCTGCAGCGCAGGTGTCCTGCAATCTGGAGGCTTAGACGTCGTTTTCCGGCTCGTTGGCCGAATCGACACCGCTGTCTTCCACCAGGTCGCCCTCGTCCAGCGCCGACTGGCTGTCGCTGGCGGAAGCGTCGTCGCTGGGCGCGTGGTTGGAGTCGACACCGCCATCCTTGACGATCTCGCCTCCGGGAATGGCGCCATCTTCGCCCTCGGCCTTCGCTGAATCGTTGGAGGAGTCGACGCCGCTATCTTCAGGCATGACTTGCTCCTGCTTCATCTCTTCGTCTCCCTCGGCGTGGTGATCGGCCAGGGCGGCGCTGGAGAACAGGCCGATCAAGCCGACCAGGGCGAGGCGCTTCAGCAGTGTGGTCTGGTAGGTGTTCATCGTAGTACCTCCGGGTTGTAGCTGTTGATGATGCTCTGATGACGGCCCAACGGCATTCCCGTCGTCGACCTTTCATTGTCCGTCGCTTCATGCGGGGGACTGAAGGGTGGGGGGCGGGATGTGGGGCGGGTCGTGAGCAGGCCTGCTCGCGACATATTGCGTCACCTTCCTGGTGACGCCATCGAGTGGGTGGCCTGAGCCCTTCCGTGGGCCCTGTGTTCTTCCCTGTCGGTGTCGGGCACTGAGCCTGTCCGCTGGCTCTGTTGGGCTTCCTGCCCAGCGGTTCCTTCCTGGAACCTCTTGCGGCCATCCTGGCCGCTATCACGCGGCGATGACTGCCACGCGGCTGTTCGGGTCAAGGCCTGGGCCCTTCCGTGGGCCCCGAGATCGTCCATGGGGATATCGGGCGCGAGCCTGTCCATCGCTCAGTCGTGGGCGTCCTGCCCTGCGGTTCCTTCCTGGAACCACCAGCGGCCATCCTGGCCGCCATGCCGTGGCGAGTCCCTGCCACTGTGACCATCCGTGGCCTGGCGATTATTCGGTGTCGTTGGCGGAGTCGACGCCGCTATCCTCTGCCAGCTCACCCTTCGGCTGGGTCTCGGACATGCTGTCGTCGGCTTGCTCGGCGCTGTTGGAAGAGTCGACGCCACCGTCTTCGACGAGGGGCTTGTCGGCATTCATGGCGCTGTCATCGGCCATGCTGGAAGAGTCTTGCTGTTCGGTCACATTGTTTGAGGTATCGACGCCGCTTTCCTGGGCTTCGTTTTCCTCATGGTGAGCGGCCATGGCCATGCTGGAGAACAGTGCCATCGTGCTCATGAGTGCTGCGGCCTTGACGATGTGTTTCATGCGGAACCTCTCGTCGCTGGATTTGCAGAGGCCGTTGGTGTCCTGTGCTCAACGGTTATACTAAACCTATACAACGCATGGTGGTTTTGCAAATACGGACGTTATTCTTGTCTAACTATGGTTAGCCGTTGCAGCGACATCTTGACGTCCTCGGCCCTTGTGACGGGGCCGCGGGACGAAAGTCAGCGGGCCTCGCCGTGACGGCGGATCGGCTGACGGAAGGTCTGGGCCGTCAGTACGCCGGCAAGCACCAGAGCGCCGCCGCTGAGGTGGTACCAGCCAAGCCGTTCGCCGAGCCAGAGCATGGCGATCAGGGCGCTGAACAGCGGCATCAGATTGATGAAGATGCTGGCGCGGCTGGCGCCGATGTGGCGAATCGCGAACATCCACAGATAGGTGGTGATGATAGAGGCGGGGATGCCGGCGTACAGGATCAGGCCGGCGTTGCTTGTGTCGATCGGTGTCATTGGGCCCAGCAGGTAGGCCGGCAGCAACAGCAGGACGGCGAACACCGCTTGAACGTAGAGCATGACCCAGGGCGATATGGCAAGCGGCCAACGCTTGAGCATGACCCCGTAAAGGGCGTAGCAGGTCGCGGCCACCACCATCAGCGCATCGCCAGGGGCCACTTCCAGGTTGGCCAGGACGGCGATGTCACCTCTGCCGAGTAGCCACAGCACGCCCGCGAGAGCCATCACGCCGCCCAGGCAGCCGCCCCAGCTAGGTGGCTCACGCAGCACCAGGGCGCTGAGCAGAATCGTCAACAGCGGCACCATGGCCGCCAGAATGCCCATGTTGGTGGCGCTGGTAGAGGCCGCCGCGACGTAGGCCAATCCTTGCCACAGGGCCATGCCCAGCAGTCCCAGAAGCGCAAGCTTGGGCCAATGCGTGGCGATGGCGTGTCGCTCGCGCCAGCTCTGGCGCCAGACGAAGGGCGTCAACACGGCCACCGCCAGTAACCAGCGCAGGAAGGCGATGCTGCTGGGGGCGATGGTGCCGACGGTCAGCTGGTTGATGGTCATGTTGCCGGACCAGATCAAGACGGCGCCCAGGGGGGCCAGAAAGGGCAGGAGGGGCATCGGGACGGGTCCATGTCATCGAGAAGGTCTGGCGGAAAAGGCACCGCCGCCTATCAAGGCGGCGGTCGATAACGCAATACCAGTTGTACAGCAGGCTTGTACAGGATTCGAGTGACGTATCACTGTGTCCTGCCCAGGCGTTTAGCCGATAGCGGCGGCTCCGGCCTTGGCGACCTGGATGTCCTGGTCCGGCTTGACGCCGGAGATGCCAACGGCACCGGCCACCTGGCCGTCGATGATCACCGGCACGCCACCGGACATCAGGCCCTCCATGGGCGCCGACAGGAAGGCGTTGCGGCCGCCGTTGATCATGTCTTCGAAGACCTGGGTCTCCTTGCGACCGATGGCGGCGGAGCGGGCCTTAGCCATCGCGACGTCGGCACTGAACGGTGCAGCGCCGTCGAGACGGCGCAGGCCCAGCGGGTAGCCGCCATCATCGCTGACGACGATGGTCACGGCGAAGCCATTGGCCTCGGCTTCCTTCTGGGCAGCGTCGAGGATGGCGTTGACCTGGGACTGGTCGAGGTAAGGCTTGGTCGGCATGGGGAGTCCTTGTGATTGAGGGTTGTGGTTAATGTGGAAAATATTTTCGTTTTTAGTCTAGGCGCTCTGGGCCTGTCTGACCAGAGCCTCGTCGACGATCTCGATCCAGTGGCTCTCGCGCTAGCCCAGCGCTTCATCGACGATCTCGATCCAGTGGCGCACCGGGGTGCGGTTGGTCGCGGCGAGATGGGTCTGGCACCTGAAGATGTCAGCGCGGTTACCATCCGTCCATTGCGCCATGATCACATGCTAGCCAAGGGCCTCGTCGACGATTTCGATCCAGTGGCGCACCGGGGTGCGGTTGGTGGCGGCGAGATGGGTCTGGCAGCCAATGTTCGCGGTGACAACCACCTCCGGCTTGCCTTCCTCCAGCGCGTCCATCTTGTTGTCACGCAACTGGCGTGACAGTTCGGGCTGGGTGATCGAGTAGGTGCCGGCGGAGCCACAGCAAAGGTGACCATCTCGCACCGGCGTCAGGGTGAAGCCCATCCTGGTCAGTACCGTTTCCACCGCGCCGTTGAGCTTCTGGGCGTGCTGCAGGGTGCAGGGGCAATGGAAGGCCAGGCGCTGGTCGGCGCGTACGTCGAGGGTTGTCAGGTCTTCCTGCCCCAGCACCTCGACCAGGTCCTTGGCGGCCTCGCTGACCCGGCGCGCCTTCTCGGCATAGTCGGGGTCGTCGGCCAGCACTTCGACATACTCCTTGACGAAGGCGCCGCAGCCGCTGGCGGTCTGGATGATGGCCTCGCAGCCGGCGTCCAGGTGAGGCAGCCAGGCGTCGATGTTGCGTCTGGCTCGCTCGCGTCCGGCTTCCTGGGCGTTCAGGTGAAAGTCGATGGCGCCGCAGCAGCCGACCTCGGGGGCAGGCGTCAGGCCGATCCCCAGGCGGTCCAGCACGCGGGCAGTGGCGGCATTGGTGTTGGGCGAAAGACCAGGCTGCACGCAGCCTTCGAGAATCAGCATCTGGCGCGGATGACGCTTGCCGTCGGGGCGCTTGCCAGCGTCGACCGGGGCCGGGGGCATCTTGCTCTTGAGCGCCCCGGGGACCAGCGGCTTGAAGGTCTGGCCCAGCGCCAGCAGGGCCTTGAACCGGCCGGGCTCGACCAGTGCCTTGCGCAGGCCGAAGCGAAGCGCCTTGTCGGAGGTGCTGCGCGGCACACGCCGCTCGATCTCGGCGCGGCCGATATCCAGAAGCTTGTGGTACTCGACGCCTGAGGGGCAGGTCGTCTCGCAGTTGCGACAAGTGAGGCAGCGGTCGAGGTGAAGACGGGTTTCCTCGGTGATCTGGTCGTCGTCTTCAGGGCTTTCGAGCATCTCCTTCATCAGGTAGATGCGGCCGCGCGGACCGTCGCGCTCATCGCCAAGCAACTGGTACGTCGGGCAGGTGGCATTGCAGAAGCCGCAGTGGACGCAGCTTCTCAGGACTCTGTCGGCCTCGCGAATGTGCGGCTTCTCGAGGTCTTTTTCGCTGAAATGGGTCTGCATGTTGTTATCCGCTAGTCATGGTCGAGGCCCGGACCTTCGCCGGGGCCAAACGGGGGATCAGGTCGTCTGTCGATGGCTGTCCGATCATGCCGCCTTCGCCGGGCGGCTGTGATCGTTCAGTGCCCGGTCTACCAGTCCGGATACAGTCGGCGCGGATTGAAGATGCCGTCGGGATCGAGCTTGCGTTTCACCCGCTCGTGGTACTTGGCGACCACCGGCTGCAGTGGCGTGAAGGGCTCGGCGGCGCCCGGTGTGAAGCAGGTGGCGTGGCCACCTGCCTGGGCGACGGCGTCGCGCAGCGACTCGGCGTCGACCTGCCCCTTGAGCCAGCGCTGATTGCCGGCCCAGTCGAGCAGCAGTTGATGTGGCTCGACGCCGGCGATGTCCAGGCTCGGGGTGTTGGTCGGCAGGCTGATCCGCCACAGCGGCGTGCTGGCATCCCTGAAGAAGGGCAGCGACAGCTCTCGGAGCTCGCGCCAGAAGTCGGCCTCGAGGGTGTCCCCGCCGATCGCCTCGCGGGTGGCGGCCACCGAGCTTGTACCGCCTTCGAGACGCAGATGCAGGGCACCACTGTGCCAGGCTGCTGCGCTTAAGGGGAGCGGCTTGCGTCCCCATTCGGCCAGACGACTCAGAGCCTCTGACTGGGACATTTCCAGACGCAGGCTGGCGCTGGCGGTGGGTAGCGGCAGCACCTTGAGGGTGACTTCGGTGATCAGTCCCAGGGTGCCCTGGGCGCCGACCATCAAGCGTGACAGGTCGTAACCTGCCACGTTCTTCATGACTTCGCCGCCGAAGCGCTGTTCACGCCCCTGGTGATCGAGTACCCGCAGGCCCAGCACGAAGTCCCGCACCGAGCCGGCCCAGGGGCGGCGGGGCCCGGACAGTCCGGCGGCGATGGTGCCGCCGACGGTGGCCTCGGCACCAAAGTGTGGGGGTTCGAAGGGCAGCATCTGGCCCTGGTCGGCCAGCGCCTCCTCGAGTTCGGAGAGAAGGGTGCCGGCACGCACCGAGACGATAAGCTCGACTGGATCGTAGCTGGTGATACCGCGGTGTTCGCGGGTGGATACCGGCGTACCTTCCACCGGGCGGCCATAGAAGGCCTTGGTGTTGCCGCCGACGATGCGAAGCGGACGTTCGGCGCTTGCCGACTGGATCGCTTCGGACAGAGCCGCGAGGCCGTCGAAGGCGGAAGGGGAAACGTCATTGTTGGACATGGTGGTACCTGAATTCCGACAAAGAGGGACAAACGTCGACAAGGCGCGACACACGGAGCACGGCAGCGCTGCAAGGGCGTCACGGTCGATGGCAGGAGACGAGGCTTGCCGCCTTCCTGTCTGAACCGTGCCCCTTTCCTGCGGCGCCTGGAAGCGTGGCGGCTCCGGCTAGAACCTTGGCAGTTCCGGGTGCGGCAGCTCGTTGTTGTGCACCATGCATGGCACTGAACCTTGATCGCGCGCAGCGCGCCAGCGTCGGGACGCTCTCGTGGCTGTCATGGCTAGAACCTCGGCAGTTCCGGGTGCGGCAGTTCGTTGTTGTGCACGTGCATCGCACTGAACCTTGATCGCGCGCAGCGCGCCAGCGTCGGGACGCTCTCGTGGCTGTCATGGCTAGAACCTTGGCAGTTCCGGGTGCGGCAGCTCGTTGTTGTGCACGTGCATCGCGCCGAACTCGGCGCACCGGGCCAACGTCGGGATGTTCTTGCCTGGGTTGAGCAGTCCCTCCGGGTCGAAGGCGGCCTTGACCGCGTGGAAGGCGGTGATCTCCAGGCTGTCGAACTGGGCACACATCTGGTTGATCTTCTCACGGCCGACGCCGTGTTCACCGGTGATCGAACCGCCGGCTTCCACGCATAGCTCGAGAATCTTGCCGCCCAGTGCCTCGGCGGTTTCGAGTTCCCCTTCGCGGTTGGCATCGAACAGGATCAAGGGGTGCATGTTGCCGTCGCCGGCGTGGAAGACGTTGGCCACCTTGAGCCCGTACTGCTCTGACAGATCGCTGATGCCCTTGAGCACCCTCGGCAGCTCGCGGCGAGGAATGGTGCCGTCCATGCAGTAGTAGTCCGGCGACATGCGGCCGACCGCAGGGAAGGCGTTCTTGCGACCGGCCCAGAACTTGGCGCGTTCGGCCTCGTCGCGGGCGAGCTGAACGTCGCTGGCGCCAGCCTTGGCCAGCACCTCACGCACGGTTTCGATATCGTCGTCCACGTCGGCCTCGACGCCGTCGAGCTCGCACAGCAGGATCGCCTCGGCGTCCACCGGGTAGCCGGCTCGGATGAAGTCTTCGGCGGCGCGGATGGCCAGGTTGTCCATCATCTCGAGGCCCCCGGGGATGATACCGGCGGCGATGATGTCACCGACCGCGGCGCCGGCCTTTTCCACGTCATCGAAACTGGCCATCAGCACCTTGGCGGTCTCGGGCTTTGGCAGCAGCTTGACGGTGATCTCGGTGACCACGCCGAGCATGCCCTCGGAGCCCATCATCAGCGCCAGCAGGTCGAAACCGGGGCTGTCGAGCGCCTCGGAACCGATGGCCATGCGCTCGCCCTCGATGGTCATCACCTCGAGCCTCAGCACGTTGTGTACGGTGAGGCCGTACTTGAGGCAGTGCACGCCGCCGGCGTTCTCGGCCACGTTGCCGCCGATCGAGCAGGCGATCTGGGAGGAGGGGTCCGGTGCATAGTAGAGCCCGTAGGGCGACGCCGCCTCGGAAATGGCCAGGTTGCGCACCCCTGGCTGGACCCGGGCGATGCGGGCGTCGGCGTCGATGTCGATAATCCGATTGAAGCGCGACATGACCAGCAGCACGCCTTGTTCCAGCGGCAGGGCCCCACCGGAAAGTCCGGTGCCAGCGCCGCGGGTCACCACCGGCACGCCGAGTTCACGACACTGCTTGAGCAGCGCCTCGACCTGGTCCAGGCGCTCTGGCAGGGCCACCAGCATGGGCAGTACGCGGTAGGCCGACAGGCCGTCGCATTCGAAGGGGCGCAGGTCTTCCTGGCGGTGCAGCAGGGTGAGGTCGGGGACCACGCGGGTGAGTTCGGCGAGCACCTCGTTCTTGTCGCGGCGTGGCAAGGCGCCGTCCAGGCGTTCGTCATAGAGGATGTTCATGACGCTTCCTCGGTTGAGCTAGCACGGTCGTGCGGCTAATGATGGTTATTGTCTGCACTACAATCTGCGTTGTCTTGACCTCGGTGTCCAGATTTTGGTTTGCTGGTCTGACCAGTTATTGGCAGATGTGCTCGGTTCAGGGCATCAATACGGACGACGAACCACGCACGCTGCGGGAGGCAGGACATGTGGGACAACGAAGAACGACTGGCACCGAGCAGCACCTCCCAGGCCATCGCCTCGAAGCTGGAGACGCTGATCCTTGACGGTGTCTTTCGCCCAGGCCAGCTGTTGCCCTCGGAACGGCGGCTGTGCGAGCGGCTGGGGGTGGGGCGTTCCTCGCTGCGCGAGGCGCTTGGCAGCCTGCGAAGCAAAGGCGTGATCGTGACTCGCCAGGGGCGTGGCTCCGAGGTGGCGCCACTGGTGGAGGCGCCCCATGCCACGCCCTTGATGCACCTGTTTCGCGAGCACCCGCGCACCCTGTACGACCTGCTCGAGGTGCGTGCGCTGCTGGAAGGGGAGTCGGCGAGCCTGGCCGCGAGCCGAGGCACCGCCTCGGACAGGGTGTTGATCACCCGGCGCTACCGCGAGATGGCGGACTACGTGGACAAGGCGGACCCCCTCGAGGTGGAGCGTCTGGCGCGACTCGATCACGCCTTCCACCTGGCGATCTGCCAGGCGTCGCATAACCCGGTGCTGGCGCATACGCTGCAGAGCCTGACCGATCTGCTGCTGAGCTCGGTGTTCGCCTCGGTCAAGCACCTCTATCATCGCCCTGACGCCAGGGACATGATCAACCGCCAGCACGCCCGCCTGCACCGAGCCGTGGTAGAGGGCAAGCCACAACTGGCGCGGCGGGTGGCGCTGGAGCACCTGTCCACCATCGGTGACATGCTGCGCGAGATCGAGGCCGAGGATCAGCGTCTGGAGCGCTCGGCCATGCGCCTGGAGGAGTGGTAAGTGCCGGGACGACGGCAGAGACTTCTGCGCGCCGTCCCGGGACCTGCTATTCCTCGTCGATGATGCCGCTGACGGCGGCTACCTCGAGCTTGTGGCCGAGGTGCGCGCGCAGGATGTCGCCCAGGCGCTTGCCATCGCGGGCCTCGATCGCCTCCAGCATGGCCTCGTGATCGTCGACGGCCTTGGCCCAGTTGGCCGAGCCCATCTCGACGCTGTAGCGAATGCGCTTCACCCGTTGGCTCAGGTTGTTGTACATCTCGATCAGCACGTCGTTGTTCGACGCGGCCAGGATGCACTCGTGGATCTGCTGGTTGACCTCGAAGTAGGGGGCCAGCTCCTGGCGCTGGTAATGGCCCAGCATCAGCTGATGCAGACGACGGATCTCCTCGACGTCGGTATCTGTCAGGTGCTGACAGGCCAGCTCACCGGACAGGCCTTCCAGGGCGCCCATGACGTCGTAGGTATTCTTGACCCCACGCCGGGTCAGGCGCACCACGCGGGAACCTCGGTTGGGCAGGTTCTCGACCAGCCCTTCCGAGGTCAGCACCTTGAGGGCTTCTCTGAGCGGGGTGCGTGACACACCGAAGGTTTCACACAGGGCCTTTTCGGCGATCTTCTCGCCGGGCAGCAGGCTGCCTTGCTCGATCAGGTCGCGGATCCTGTCGGCCACTTCCAGGTACAGGCTACGCGGCTGAATCTTTTCCATAGCGGATTTCCCGGGCTCATCATCGTTTGACGGTCGAACGCTTGACGGTTCAACTTTTCCGTATTATGAATTCATTATTCAAATTATGCGAGTGTTGGCGAGCGTATTTGGCCAGGCACTCGGGTAACCCTGTGAGGCAGCGGAGGGTGGGGCCGAATGGCATCGATCGGATTCCGGCCGCTGTCTTGCTGCCTGCCTTTTCTGTCTTCTCTCATATCTTGCGCTGGAGTTGCTATGGCCGGAAACGTATTTCTTGCACAGGTACAATTGTCGCGTCAGTCGGCGCGGCAATTGCTCGACGCCGCCTTCGCCTTTGCCCGCAAGGGCGAACTGCCTCCTCTGACCGCGGTGGTGCTGGACGCCGGCGGCAATCCGGTGGCGGCCGAGCGTGAAGACGGCTGCAGCCCGCTGCGCTGGCCGGTGGCCAACGGCAAGGCCTACGCGGCGCTGGGTATCGGGGTATCCAGTGGTACCACCGGCGAGCGTAACCGCGAGCGTCCCGCCTTCCTGGCGGCGGTGGCCGAGGCCTCCGGGGGCCGCTTCGTGCCGGTGGCGGGGGGCGTGCTGATCCTCGATGACGACCAGCGCATTCTGGGGGCGGTCGGTATCAGTGGCGCCTCTTCGGCCGACGATCAGGCCGCCGCCATCGCTGGCATCGAGGCGGCAGGCTGGCAAGCCGGGCTGGAGCCCGAGACGGTCTCAGATCCCTGATTTCGGTCTGGCAACTGTCTGGCAAAAGGGACGGGTGCTGGACCGACCAGCAAGCGACAGAGCGAGCCTTCGAGCTCGCTTTTTTTGTGTATGTCTCCAGGGATGCAGCAAGGGAGCGAGTGGCTTGGATAGCTCGTTGTTTCGATATAAGACACTGAAAGTTAAGAAATAAATATTCTCTAAGGCGAGTTTGCGAAAGACAAAAGTATAATACCTAATTTTGAATTATGTATCCATATTGACCCTGACCCAGCGGGAAGCGACTCCTGTCCCCAGGCCCTGAACGCCCTGGAAACGGAAAGCTCAAGTGACGGAATCCGCGACTGACGGAACCGTTACGTGAAGAGCACGCCAGCTCCCGTTGAGGCTTCCTCCAGGGTGCCAGTCGGCGCCCACCGCCAGACCACGATGGACAACAACAATCGGAGTGAGGGTTATGAAACTGCTGAAGACCGTACTGGCCGCATCCGTACTGGCGCTTGGCGTCGGTGCCGCTCAGGCCGACGAGGTGCAGATCAAGTTCGGCCACGTCGGTGGCCCGGGATCGCTGTTCGAGAAGACCGCCAACGAGTTCGCCCGTCTGGCCAACGAGCGCCTGGAAGGCGAGGCCGAGGTGGTGACCTATGGCTCCAGCCAGCTGGGTTCCGACGAGCAGATGCTCAACAAGCTCAAGCTCGGCACCATCGATCTGTCGCTGCCGTCCTCGATCATGAGCAGCGTGGCGCCGGAATTCTCGCTGTTCGAGATGCCCTACCTGATCGAGGACCGGGAGCACCTCGCCCGAGTCCGCGACGAGGTACTGCGCGATGTCCTGTATCCGGTCGCCGAAGACAAGCGCTACCGCATCATCGGCATCTGGGAGAACGGCTTCCGCCAGATCACCAACAACGTCCGCCCGATCGTGGTCCCTGAGGATCTGGACGGCATCAAGCTGCGTACCCCCAACGGTGTGTGGCGGGTCGAGATGTTCAAGAGCTACGGCGCATCGCCGGCGCCCATGGCGCTGTCCGAGGCCTTCGTCGCGCTGCAGACCGGCGCCATGGACGGTCAGGAAAACCCGCTGGTACAGATCTATTCCCAGCGCTTCCAGGAGGTCCAGGACTACCTGTCGCTGTCCAATCACGTCTATTCCCCGGCCTATGTGCTGGCAGGTGCCAGTTGGACCCGCCTGCCCGAGCACGTCCGCGAGGTGCTGATCGAGACCGCCGAAGAGGTCGAGGCCTTCGCACTGGAGCAGGGCGCCTCGCTTGACGAAAGCCTGGTCAGCACCATGGAAGAGGAAGGCATGGAGGTGAACGAGGTCGACACCGACGCCTTCGTCGAGGGTTCCCGCGGGATCTACGAGAAGTTCGCCGCCGAGGTGGAAGGTGGTGAGGAACTGTTGTCGCGGGTGGAAGCACTGCGCGAATAACGCCTGTCCACTGCGGCCTCTCCACTTTCGGTGAGGCCGCATCCACCTTCGGAGGATGCTCTGTGCTTACCACCATTTCCGCGGCCTACCAGAAGATTCTGGAGGTCATCGTCTTTCTCAATGTGCTGGCGCTGACCCTGGTGGTGACCATCGGGTTCGCGTCACGCCTGTTGGGCTCTCCTTTCAGCTGGTACGACGAGGTCGCCTCGATCGGACTGGCCTGGCTGACCTACTACGGCGCCGCCCTGGCCGCCCTCAAGGGCGCCCATATCGCCTGTCCCAGCGTGATCAACATGGTTTCGCCGTCCATTCGCCTGCCCATCGCGCTGCTCGCCGAGGCGATCACCATCGGCTTCTTCGTGCTGCTCGGCGTCACCGGTTTTCAGGTGGTGCAGATTCTTGAAGGCTCCACCCTGGTGAGCCTGCCCAGCATCTCGGTGCAGTTCACCCAGTCGGTGATTCCGATCGGTGCCGCGATGTTCATTCTCGCCCAGCTGCTCAGGCTCCCCGAGGTCATCCGGGCGGCCAAGGGAGCCGGCTTCGTCGATCACGAGCTCGAAGAGGCCGGTGTGCTGGCCGACGACGTGCGTACCGACGATTCACCCACCGGTCCGCAGCGCGCCAGCTGACGAGGAGAACCCCATGATCATTGCTTCCATGTTCTTCGGCCTGATCGGGCTGATACTGATCAACGTGCCGGTGGCCATCGCCCTCGGCCTCGTCGGCGCCCTGGCCACCGTGGCCAGCTACGGCACCCTGGCCCTGCCCAATGTCGGCATGGTGATGTTCGACGGTGCTACCAAGTTCCCGCTGATCGCGATACCGCTGTTCATCCTGGCCGGCGCCATCATGAACGCCTCGAGCATCTCGCGCCGTCTGATCGATCTGGCCTCGGCCATGGTCGGCTTCATCAAGGGCGGTCTCGCCATGGTGACCATCGGCGCCTCGATCTTCTTTGCCGAGATCTCTGGCTCCGCCGTCGCAGGTGTCTCGGCGATCGGCTCGATCCTGATTCCGGCCATGCGCAAGAAGGGCTACTCTAAGGAGTTCGCCGCAGCCATCTCGTCCTCGGCGGCGAGCCTGGCGATCATCCTGCCGCCGTCGATCCCGATGATCCTCTACGCGGTCATGTCCGGCGAATCGGTGGTCAAGATGTTCGTCGCCGGCATCTTCCCTGGGCTGCTCGGCGCCCTGGGGCTGGCGGCCATGTGCTACTTCCTGGCGCGTCGTCACAACCTGCCGGCGGAGCAGAGCTTCCAGGCCTCGCGTCTGTGGGAGGCCTTCAAGGGCGCCATCTGGGCGCTGCTGATTCCGGTGATCATCCTCGGCGGCATCTTCGGCGGCATCGTCACCGCCACCGAGGGCGCGGCGCTGGCGGTGGTCGTGGCGATCTTCATCAGCGCGGTGATCTATCGCGAGTTCAGCCTCAAGATCTTCTACAAGGCCTGTCTCGATGCTGGCGTGCAGACGGCGGTGGTGATGCTGCTGGTGGCTTCCTCTGCGGTGGTCGGTCTGTATCTGACCGAGACCCAGATTCCCCAGCAGCTGGCCAACTCGATCGCCGAGATGACCGACAACAAGTACGTGGTACTGGCGCTTCTGAACGTCATCTTCCTGGTGCTGGGCATCTTCCTGCACTCGGCGGCGGCGATCATCCTGGTGGTGCCCATCGTGCTGCCGCTGGTGACCGCGGTGGGCATCGATCCGCTGCACTTCGGTCTGATCGTGACGCTGAACCTGGCCATCGGCCAGCAGACCCCGCCGGTCGCCAGCGTACTGATCGCTTCCTGCTCCATCGCCAAGGCCGACATCTGGGCCACCACGCGCACCAATCTGTGGTTCCTGGCGGTGCTGTTCGTGATCCTGCTGATCAACACCTACGTGCCCGCCGTAGCCCTGGCGCTGGTCAACCTGATCTACGGCGTGTGATCGCGACCACCACAAGGAGAACAACGACATGAGCGACAACGATCAGGGCCAGGTGCACTACCACAGCGAAGATGGCGTCGCCTGGCTGACCTTCGATCGCACCGCAAGCCGCAACGCCATGACCTGGCAGATGTACGACCAGCTCGAGGCCCACTGCGAGACCATCGAGAACGACCCGGAGCTAGTGGCGGTAGTCATGCGTGGCGCCGGCGGAGAAGCCTTCGTCGCCGGCACTGACATCAAGCAGTTCGCTGCCTTCGACAAGGGCGAAGACGCCATCGCCTACGAGCGTCGCATCGACCGGGTGGTCGGGCGGGTGGAGACCCTGCCGCTGCCGACGCTGGCGCTGCTGGAAGGCTTCTGTGTCGGCGGTGGCGCGGCCATCGCTCTGGCCTGTGACTTCCGCCTGGCGACACCGAGTCTCAAGTTCGGTATCCCCATCGCCAGGACGTTGGGCAACTGCCTGTCGATCACCAACGTCTCGCGGCTGGTCGAGCACGCCGGTATCGCCCGGGCCAAGCAGGTACTGATGGCGGGCGAACTGGTACGTGCCGAGGAGGCCCTGGCCCTGGGGCTGGTCGGCGAGATCGTCGACGCCGAGGCCATCGAGGCGACGGTGGTCGAGCGGGCGCAGGCGTTCAAGGAGCGTGCCCCCTTGACCGTGCGGGCGGCCAAGGAGGTGATCCAGCGGGTCATCGAACAGCGCCGCCCGGCCTTCGACGCCAGCGACGACTGGATCGCCACCTGCTACACCAGCCGCGACTTCAAGGCCGCGGTGGACAAGTTCGTCAACAAGACACCCTTCCGCTGGCAGGGTCAGTAAAGGCCCTGAGGCAAGGAGAACCACAATGCTGCCACTCGATGGGATCAAGGTACTCGACGTTTCGCAGATCATGGCCGGCCCCTACTGCACCATGGTGCTGGGAGACATGGGCGCCGAGGTGATCAAGGTCGAGAAGGCCAACGGCGGCGACGACAGCCGCCAGATGGGCCCCTACGTCGAGGATGAATCGACCTGTTTCGCCCAGATCAACCGCAACAAGAAGAGCATTTCGCTCAACCTGAAAGAAGAGAAGGGCCGCGAGGTGTTCTATCGCCTCGCCAAGGAAGCCGACGTGGTGGTCGAGAACTATCGACCCGGCGTCACCCAGTCGCTGAAGATCGACTACGACAGCCTCAAGGCGATCAACCCGGGGCTGATCTACTGCTCGATCTCGGGCTACGGCCAGACCGGTCCGTCGCGTCACAAGGGCGGCTTCGACCTGGTGGCCCAGGGCATGAGCGGGCTGATGTCGATGACCGGCGAACCGGGCCGGCGTCCGCTCAAGACCGGGGTCGCCGTCTACGATATCGGCGCCGGGCTGACCGCCATCTACTCGATCCTGGCGGCCTATATCCACCGTCAGCGTAGTGGCGAAGGCCAGCACCTGGACATCGCCATCGCCGAGTGTGGCCTGCCCTGGTTCACCTGGGAGGCGGGTGCCTACTTCTCCGAAGGCCGAGTGCCCGAGGCCACCGGCTGGCGCCATCGGGTGTCCGCGCCCTACCAGGCGATGCGGGTACGCGACGGTTACATGATGCTCGGCTGCGCCAACCAGCGTACCTGGGAGCGCTTCTGCGAGGACGTCATCGAGCGCCCCGAGCTGATGGTCGACGAGCGCTTCAAGACCAACCTCGACCGCGGGGCTAACGTCGAGGCGCTGGAAGCCATCCTCGAGGACATCCTCGGGCAACAGGATCGCGCCTACTGGCTCGATCGCTGTGACGCCGCCGGGGTGCCGGCAGGGCCGATCAACGACTTCGACCAGGCCATGCATGACGAACACTACCTGGCCCGCGAGATGGTGCTGGAGGTCGATCATCCGACCATGGGGCGGATGAAGACCCTGGGCTTTCCCAGCAAGTTCTCGGCGACCCCGTTGGCGATTCGCCAGCCGGCGCCGCTGTTCGCCCAGCACACCGACGAGGTGCTTGGGGAGATCGGGCTGGCAGCGGACGAGATCGACGCGCTGCGTCAGCAGGGTGCCGTGCGCTGACACCGGCACCACCGTGATCGGCAGCTAGCGTCTGGCATGTCGCCGAATCGGTGGGGCGGTGTCACCATAAAAATTGCATTCATTATTACAGATTATTACAAGAGGGGCGTGGCAGCGCTTGGCGCCCGAACAGCTACCCAGGCGTCGCCCAGTGCGACGTCTGGCCAGGAGGCCTTACATGCTGAATCTCGACTTTCATCCCACCGGACGTCACTTCCTCCAGATCCCCGGCCCCTCGCCGGTGCCGGATCGTATCCTGCGGGCCATGAGCCTGCCGACCATCGATCACCGTGGCCCGGAGTTCGGCGCCCTCGGACGTGAATTGCTCGGCAAGGTCGGCAAGATCTTCAAGACCGACAAGCCGGTGATCATCTATCCGGCTTCCGGTACCGGGGCCTGGGAGGCCGCCCTGGCCAATACCCTGTCGCCGGGGGCTCAGGTGTTGATGTTCGAGACCGGCCACTTCGCCTCGCTGTGGCATCGTCTGGCCCTGCGTCTTGGACTCGAGCCCGAGTTTCTGGGCCTGCCGGGGGCCGAGGGCTGGCGCCACGGTGTCCAGGCCGACATGATCGAGGCACGCCTCAAGCAAGACACCGAGCAGCGGATCAAGGCGGTGTGCGTGGTCCACAACGAGACCTCCACCGGTGTTACCAGCGACATCGCCGCGGTGCGCCGCGCGATCGACGCCGCCGGTCATCCGGCGCTGTTGCTGGTCGATACTATCTCGGGGCTTGCCAGCGCCGACTATCGCCACGACGAGTGGGGTGTCGACGTCACTATTTCCGGCTCCCAGAAGGGACTGATGCTGCCGCCGGGGATCAGCTTTAACGCGATCTCCGACAAGGCCCTGGCCGCCAGTCGCGAGTCGCGGTTGCCCAAGAGCTTCTGGGCCTGGGACGAGATCCTCGAGGCCAACCAGGGGGGCTACTGGCCCTATACCCCCAATACCAATCTGCTCTACGGCCTCAACGAGGCCATCGACATGCTGCTGGACGAGGGGCTGGATAACGTCCTGGCCCGCCATCAGCGCTGGGCGGCGGGTGTGCGCGCGGCGGTGAACGCCTGGGGACTCGAGATCCAGTGCCAGGACCCCGAGGTCTACTCGCCGGTGCTGACCGGCGTGGTGATGCCGGAGGGCGTCGACGCCGATGCCGTGCGCAAGCTGATCTACGAGCGCTTCGACCTGTCGCTCGGCACCGGGCTTGGCAAGGCCAAGGGGCGCATGTTCCGTATCGGCCACCTGGGCGACTGCAACGACCTGACGCTGATGGCGACCCTGGCCGGCTGCGAGATGGGGCTGAAGCTTTCCGGGGTGAGCCTTGCCGGCAGTGGCGTCGAGGCTGCCATGGCGTACTTCTCCGAGAACCCGGCGCCCCACGTGGCCCGCCTTGCTCGCGATTGAACCACCGCCCGCCCGTCGGCGGCGCTGTCGCCGACGGTCTACCCAGGGTTATCAAGGAGAGGGTGATGAACTCGTTGACGTCTGCCGCCAAGGGGCGGGATGCACGGATCCAGCCGCTGCCGGACTTTGCCGCGCGCCTGGCCAGGGAAATCCAGGGCGAGGTGCTGTTCGACGCCGCCAGTCGCGGCCGTTATTCCACCGACGCCTCGATCTATCAGATCACCCCGGTGGGCGTGGTGATCCCGCGCCATCAGGATGATCTGGCCACGGCCCTGGAGATCGCTCGTGGGGAAGGCATTCCGGTGCTGCCTCGGGGTGGCGGCACCAGTCAGTGCGGCCAGACGGTGGGAGAGGCGCTGGTGATCGACGCCAGCCGCCATCTGAACGGTGTGGTGTCCTTCGACAAGGAAGCGCGTACGGTGGTGGTCGAGCCCGGCATCGTGCTCGATCACCTCAACGCCTGGCTCAAGCCCCATGGCCTGTGGTTCCCGGTGGATGTATCCACCAGCGCCCAGTGCACCCTGGGCGGCATGGCCGGCAACAACTCCTGCGGCTCGCGCTCGATCCACTACGGCAACATGGTGCATAACGTCCAGGCACTGGACGTCCTGCTGGCCGACGGCGAGAAGGTGCACCTCGGTCTGGTCGACGAGCTGGCCGCCGGTTCCCGGGCGGCGCGGCTGGCCGAGCAGGTCGAGGCCATCGCCCGGCGCGAAGGCGAGCGCATCCGCGAGCACTATCCCAAGGTGCTCAGGCGGGTGGCGGGCTACAACCTCGATCTGTTCGACTGTCAGAACCCGCTGCCCTATGAGGCCGACGGTCGCGCCAACCTGGCCCATCTGCTGGTGGGGTCCGAGGGCACCCTGGCGCTGACCCGCCAGTTGACCCTGAAGCTGTCACCGTTGCCGCAGCACAAGGTGCTGGGGGTGGTGAACTTCCCCACCTTCTATCAGGCCATGGACCTGACCCAGCACATCGTGACCCTGTCACCGACGGCGGTGGAGCTGGTCGATCAGACCATGATCGCGCTGTCGCTGGAGAATCCGTCCTTCCGTCCGGTGATCGAGAAGGCCCTGATCGGCAAGCCCGAGGCGGTGCTGCTGGTGGAATTCGCCGGCGAGAATCGCGACGAGCTGCTGGCGAGCCTGGCCCGGTTGAACGAGCTGATGGCAGACCTGGGACTTCCGGACTGTGTCGTCGACATGCCCGAACCCAAGGCCCAGAAGGCGCTGTGGGACGTGCGCAAGGCGGGACTCAACATCATGATGAGCATGAAGGGCGACGGCAAGCCGGTGTCCTTCATCGAGGACTGTGCGGTGCCGCTCGAGCATCTGGCCGAGTACACCGACAAGCTCACCGAGGTGTTCCATCGTCACGGCACCGAGGGCACCTGGTACGCCCACGCCAGCGTCGGCACCCTGCACGTGCGCCCGATTCTCGACATGCGCCGGGACGGCGCCGAGAAGATGCGCGCCATCGCCGAGGAGGCCTCGGCACTGGTCAAGGCCTACAAGGGGGCCTACTCCGGCGAGCACGGCGATGGCATCTGTCGCGGCGAGTGGGTGGCCTGGCAGTTTGGCGAGACACTCAACGACGCCTTCCGCGAGGTCAAGGGGCTGTTCGACCCGGACAACCTGCTCAACCCCGGCAAGATCGTCGACACCCCGAAGATGGACGACTCGCGGCTTTTCCGCTTTCCCGGGGAGTACCAGCGCATCGAACTGACGCCGGTGCTGGACTGGTCGCCCTGGAACGTCGAGCGAGATCCCTTGAACGGCGAGCAGACCCCACCGGGTAGCGGCCGCGATGTCACCGGCGGCCTCGCCAGCGCAGTGGAGATGTGCAACAACAACGGCCACTGCCGCAAGTTCGATGCCGGCACCATGTGTCCTAGCTACCGCATCACCCGCGACGAGAAGCACCTGACCCGCGGCCGCGCCAATACCCTGCGCCTGGTGTTGTCCGGCCAGCTCGGTCGCGACGGCTTGGCCAGCGACGAGGTCAAGGAGGCGCTCGATCTGTGCGTTTCCTGCAAGGGCTGCAAGCGTGACTGTCCCACCGGCGTCGATATGGCGCGGATCAAGATCGAGGCCCGGGCGGCACGGGTCGCCAAGGAAGGGGTGTCGCTGCGCGAGCGACTGATCGGTGACCTGCCCAGGCGCGCACCGGTGCTGCGACGCCTGTCACCCTTGGTGAAGGCCATCGACGGCATGCCCTGGCTGGCCTCACCGCTGAAGCGGGCGCTGGGGCTGGCCGAGGAGCGCGCGCTGCCACGCGTCACCGACGACTACCTGGGGCGGGCCCGACAGGGCGAGCGACCGGCCGTTGCCGACCAGGCGATGAAGGAGGTGGTGCTGTTCGTCGACACCTTCAACAACTATATGGAAGCCGACAACGCCGAGGCCGCCATGCGCGTGCTTCAAGCCGCGGGTTACCGGGTGATCCTGGCGAGCGCTGCGGATCGTCGTCCGCTGTGCTGTGGGCGTACCTACCTGGCCAGCGGTCAGGTCGATCGGGCCCGGGCGGAGGCCGAGCGGACCCTGGCGGCGCTGACCCCCCACGTGGAGAAAGGGCTTGCCGTGGTCGGGCTCGAGCCATCCTGCCTGCTGACCCTGCGCGACGAGTTCCTGGGCTTCGGCCTGGGCGAGCCCGCCAAGCGACTGGCCGAGGCGAGCCTGTTGTTCGAGGAATTTCTGGTGCGCGAGAAGGATGCCGGCAGGCTGGAGCTTTCGCTCGAGGCGCTACCGGTGTCGCGGGCGCTGCTCCACGGCCACTGTCACCAGAAGGCGTTCGATGCCCTGACGCCGGTGCAGCAGGTGCTGTCCTGGATTCCCGAGCTCGAGGTGGAGACCATCCAGTCGTCGTGCTGCGGCATGGCCGGTAGTTTCGGCTACGAGCGTGAGCACTATGAGGCCTCCATGCAGATGGCGGAACTCTCGTTGCTGCCGGCGGTGCGCGACGCCGAGGATGCGCTGATCGTGGCCGACGGCACCAGCTGTCGTCACCAGATTCGTGACGGTGCCGCACGTGAGGCGCGTCATGTCGCCAGGGTGCTGGCCGAGGCGCTGGCCTGAGTCGTCGGGAGGGCAGGGGGCCAATGCGCGTGAGGGCAGTCCTCAGGTGAAGGCCGAACTGGCATACTCGGGGAAAGGGCAGCGCGAACAAGGAGAGCGCCATGATCGACCTACGCAGCGATACCGTGACCCAACCGACCGAGGCCATGCGTGATGCCATGGCCATCGCTCCGGTGGGCGATGACGTCTGGGGTGATGACCCCAGCGTCGCCGCCTTCGAGGCTGAGGTGGCCGATCGCGCGGGCTTCGCCGCGGCGGCCTTCTTTCCCTCCGGCACCCAGAGCAATCTGACCGCCATGCTGGTCCACTGCGCGCGTGGCGACGAAGTGATCGCCGGGCAACGCTCGCACATCTATCGCGATGAAGGCGGCGGTGCCGCTGTCCTTGGCGGCATCCAGCCCCAGCCCCTGGCCCAGCAGGCAGATGGACGCATGGCGCTGGAGGATATCGCCGAGGCCATCAAGGGAGACGATATCCATCATGCGCGAACCCGACTGATCGCACTGGAAAATACCTTTCAGGGCCGGGTATTGCCCCAGGACTATGTGCAGGAGGTGACCGGCCTTGCCGCCGAGAGAGGCCTGGCCTGTCACCTCGATGGCGCCCGCCTGTTCAACGCCAGCGTCGCCACCGGCAAGTCGCTGGCGGAGCTGTGTGCCGGTTTCGATTCTGTATCGCTGTGCTTTTCCAAGGGGCTGGGCGCGCCGGTGGGCTCGTTGCTGGTCGGCGGCGAGCGCTTTATCGCCGCGGCCCGTCGCTGGCGCAAGACGCTGGGAGGCGGCATGCGCCAGTCGGGGCTGCTGGCGGCGGCCTGCCGGCATGCCTTGCATCACCATGTGGAGCGACTGGCCGACGACCACCGTCATGCCCGCCAGCTCGCCGAGTGGCTGGGTGGTATTGAAGGCATCGGGGTGGCAGGTCAGGCCACCAACATGGTCTTTCTCGACGTGCCGGCTCCTCACTGCGCCGCACTGGAGGGCTTTCTTGCCGAGCGTGGCATCTTGATCGCGGTGAGGCCGCGCACCCGCCTGGTGACCCATCTGGGGGTCAGCGAGTCGGATGTACGCCGAGTGGCGACGGAGATCGCAGCGTACTTTGCCTCTCTCGCACAGGAACCGATAACGGAGTAGGCAGAGTTTGGAAACAGCGTCCACTATATAGGCAGGGTGGGCGCCCAGCGCCCCCCATCCACAAGGATAACCTCGTCAGGAGCGGGCCATGGCCATCTATCGTCTGGGTAACCATTCCCCCCATATTCATCGCACCGTCTTCGTCGCCGAGAGCGCCGAGGTCATCGGCCAGGTGAAAATCCATGAAGACGCCAGCATCTGGTACCAGGCGGTACTCAGGGGCGACACCGAATCACTTGAAGTGCGCGAAGGCAGCAATATCCAGGATGGCGCCGTGCTGCACGCCGATCCCGGCTACCCGCTGTCGGTGGGACCGGGCGTCACGGTGGGGCACCAGGCGATGTTGCATGGCTGCACCGTGGGCGAGGGCTCGTTGATCGGCATCCAGGCGGTGGTGCTCAACGGCGCCGTGATCGGCAAGAACTGCCTGATCGGGGCAGGGGCGCTGGTCAAGGAAGGCGCCGAGATCCCCGACAACAGCCTTGTCGTCGGCTCGCCGGGCAAGGTGATCCGGCAACTGGACGACAAGGCCATCGCCGCACTCAAGACCAATGCCGAGGGCTACGTGACCAAGGCGCGGCTACATCGTACCCGGCTGGCTCGCATCGGCTAGGTCATCAGAGCCTGCGCTCGTCTACGTATCGGACAGCGCCTGGCCCCCCCTTCGCAAGAGGCCACGGACACTTCGCCGCGCTGTCTGTGGTCTGCGGGCAACTCGTCAACACCCTGGAGGGAGCGTCCCCGGTCTAGAGATGCCGTCGGGTCGGCCTTCTGTGCCGCTTGACCCTGTGTGGACCGGGAGCCTTGTGCCTCAGCAACAGCATGGATTCCGAGGATCTCGCGCCGTTGGTAATCACCACGACGGCGATCACGGTGATCATGGCAAGCAGCAGATAGGACATCTGAATTTCCCCTGGTCGAGAGTCGTGGCCCTTGTCGAGGCCATGCGTCCGTGGGCGCTCACGAAGAGCCATCCCCTGGTCAGCACGCAGACAACGCGCCTTGCCGGTGAACCTGAAAGCAAGAATGCTGCACGTGCGTACTACACTGAGTTAACTCTAGGCGCAGGGTATAAGGGCCGCCATATCAGCACAGAGGTAGTCAAACTGTGCTTAGAGTGGCGCGGTTCTCGAGCAAAGGTGGCGCCTGTCGCCAACAAGAAGGGGGTGTCATCGTCGATGACACCCCCTTGTCGGTCAGCCAGGTGGCGCCTGGCTTGGCGTAGTGCCTACTGCAACAGCCCCATCAGCGGGTCGGAGATACCGACGACCTGCATCGCCACCAGCCCGATCAGCCCCGCCGCGAGCACATAGTAGATGGTCGGCAGGATGGTCTTGCGAATGGTGATGCCCTCGCGTCCCAGCAGGCCCACGGTGGCCGAGGCGGCTACCACGTTGTGGATGGCGATCATGTTGCCGGCGGCGGCGCCGACGGCCTGAAGCGCCACCATCAGCGCGGTGGACACACCGAGTTGCTGGGCCACGTTGAACTGGAAGTCTGCCAGCATCAGGTTGGACACGGTGTTGGAGCCGGCGATGAAGGCACCCAGCGCGCCGACGGCAGGAGCGAACAGCGGATAGATGTCGCCGACACCGTTGGCCACCGCGGTGGCCATGGCCACCGGCATGGAGGCCAGATCCGCGCCGTTGACGCCGGAGTTGATCAGAATGCGCACCATGGGGATGGTGAACACCAGCACGAAGCCGGCGCCCAGCAGGGTACGGCTGGATTCACTGAAGGCCGCCTTGAGCTGATTGCCGTTCATGCGATGCATCAGAGCGGTGATCAGCACCACCATCAGCAGGATTCCGCCGGGCAGGTAGAGTGGCTGTAGGCTGCCGGAGATACCGGCCTCACCCAGGATGTCGCTGAAGCCCAGGCTTACCGAGGTCAGTGCCTGCTTGAACGGCTCGATGGTACGTGACGCCACCAGCAGTACCGCCAGCAGCACGTAGGGCAGCCAGCCCATGAAGGTGCTCATCGGTGCGCGGCCCACGACCTCGTCGGCCTTGATGCTGAGCTTGCCGATCCAGTGGGCAGGCCAGCTGTCACTTTCCGGGAAGTCCCAGCTCTTTTCGGGAATCAGGAAACCGCGACGGGCGGCCGGGACCACGATGGCAAGGCCTACCATGGCGCCGATCATCGACGGGAATTCGGGGCCCAGGAAGACTCCGGCCAGGGCGTAGGGCACCACGAAGGCGACGCCTGCGAAGATCGCGAAGGGAGCAATCGCCAGGCCTTCCTTCCAGGAGCGGTTGGCACCGAAGAAGCGCACCATGACGCTGACCATGATCAGCGGCATAAGCACACCGACCACGGCATGCACCAGCGCGACTTCTCCGGCAATCAGGCGGAAGTACTCCATCCAGGTGGAGCCGCCGGCTTCCAGCGTCTCGGTGATGCCGACCTTGTCCAGGCCACCGGCGACACCGACCACGATGGGGGTGCCGACAGCGCCGAAGGACACCGGGGTGGACTGGATCATCATGCCCACCACCACAGCGGCAAGTGCCGGGAAGCCCAGCGCGACCATCAGCGGGGCGGCCACCGCCGCCGGCGTGCCGAAGCCCGAGGCGCCCTCGATGAAGCAGCCGAACAGCCAGGCCACGATGATCGCCTGGACGCGGCGGTCCGGGCTGATGCCGGAGAAGCCATTGCGAATGGCGGCGATACCGCCGGAGTGCTTCAGGGTGTTGAGCAGCAGGATGGCGCCGAAGATGATCCACAGGATCGCCACGGTCAGGATCAACCCTTGCAGGGTCGAGGCCAGGACCCGTGTGAAGGTCATGTCCCAGGCCACCAGGGCAATCAGCGCGGTGACCAGAAAGACGATGGGCATGGCGACCTTGGCGGCCATGCGCATGCCGATCAGCAGGATGCCGGCCAGTATGAGCGGCACAAAGGCTATCAAGGCTAGAGTGGTGTCGGTCATGGTGTTGGGGTCTCTTGTCGTGTCCTTGTTTGTAATATCCGTTGTGTCGAAGTTGGCGGTCTCACGCCGGGGTAAGGCTCGGACAAGGCGGCACGATAAGCCGACTAGCGAAATCGTTCTAGACTGGGATATTGGTCAGACCAATGCAGCGCTGATGACTCCTCGTCCGATCATTCTTCAAATTTATTGTTTAACAGTAGGTTAGAGTCGACAAAGACGCTGGAGGCGGGTGCGAACGAGGCTAGTTTCTTAGACTAATGGACAGGTTTGTCTCCATCCCTCAGGAAATCATGGCGTTGGCGAGGTGGGCGGTTGATGGCACTATCGGCAGACATTCCCCTTCTAGAGGTATCTGGCATGGCCCTGGTGATGTACGACCTGTGTGGCATCGATGAGTCACTGCGTTTTTCTCCCTTCTGCTGGCGAGCCAAGCTGGCCATCGCCCACAAGGGGCTCGAGGTGGAGGCGCGGCCCTGGTGCTTTACCGAAAAGGAAAAGCTCGAATTCACGGACCATGACAAGGTCCCGGTGCTGATCGATGGCGACGAAGTGATCACCGACAGTTTCGAGATCCTGCGTTACCTGGATCGTGCCTACCCTGAGGCCCCGACGCTGCTTGGCGGTCCCTTGGCCGAATCCCGCGCCCGCTTTTTCAAGCACTACAGCGAGCGCGCCCTGCAGCTGCCGATCCTGCGTACCATCGTGATGGACCTGATGAACGCCATCCATCCCAAGGACCGCGACTACTTCCGCACCACTCGTGAAAAACGCCTGGGCATGACCCTGGAGCAGTTCCATTCTCCGGCCAAGGGGCTCAGCCAGCTCGATAGCGCCCTGGAGCCCCTGCGTGGCCAGCTGTCGGGAAGCGACTTCATTGATGGCGACACACCCGGTGCGGCGGACTACCTGGTGTTTGCCAACTTCATGTGGGCGCGTTCGGTGTCCACCGCGGATCTGGTGTCCAATGCCGATCCGGTTTACGCCTGGATCGAGCGGATGCTTGATGCCAATGGCGGTGTCGGCCGCAACGCGGTGCGCATCTGTGATATCGAAGGCGCCTATCGCGCCTGACCCTTGCTGCCGAGCGAGGCGACGCCCTGATATCGTCGTCTCGCTCTTTGCTCTTTGCTCTTTGCTCTCTGCTCTCTGCTCTCTGCTTTCTGCTCTCTGCTCTCTGCTCTCTGCTCTCGACTCTTGGCTCCTCGTTGCGCTTCCCTCCTCAGTTTCCTTCGGTAAGCTTTCGCCTTTAGTCTGCGGCGATCATGACCCCTCGGTTATTACCGCATGTCGATCATGGCTTTAGAGGATCGCCAGCAAGGGCCCTCGTCTTGGCTAATCTTGCAGATATCTTTTGGAAGGCCATCGGACAACGCTGCGGTAGCTGTACCGAGCTGGTGAATCTGCGTGCAAGTTGCTCCGGTGGCCCGTCGGAAATGGCGAAGCAGCGGTCTTGTGTTTGATGACGAAGCTGTCGATTGTCGCTACTGCCGATTGTCGCTGCTGTCGATTGTCTCTATCGGCGACCGTCGTTATTGGCGATTGTATTGGTCGTTATGTCTCACAAAAGCGTGTTTATTGTGCTTCTGGAGCTGGTGCCGCTGCTGTCATCAGAGCGTCAATCATCTACTGCTATGGTGCGAATGGTGCGCCGCTGGGCAGATGCTGAGAATGCTGGGTGACTTTACCCGCGTTAGTGCAATTAGTGGCTCGTATATGCCTTATATGATGTTGCGGTGCAACAAGGTGCGTTCTAGTCTTCACATGCGAGACGATTCTGTGCTCGTTTGAAGACGATATGTAACCGGTGCAGCACAAGATACTGCCAGGCTGCCTCGTCTCGTCGTTGTTACGGCGGTCAGGCTGCCCGTGGGCCGAGCGTGCTGGCATACCTATAGGGAGTACCAACATGAGCGAGAACAAGGCAATGCCGACAATGGAAAACATGATCCCCTCCATGGACAAATTGTTGAGTCCGTGGCGTGAGGGGAGCCTGCTGACGCTGGAGTATTCCCAGAAGATGCTGGATGTGCGTTTCAAGACCATGGACTCCGCCATGAAGGCAGGTATCGCACAGGCCCGGTCCTGGTGCGAAGTGCGCGATGCCGAAAGTCTGAAGAACGCCAGCCAGTCCCAGCAGGAAACCCTGTCGGTGATCGGAGAGAGCCTGCGCGAGGAGAGCGAGACGTTGCTCAAGTTGAGCAAGGAGTACCAGGAAAAGTGTCAGGGAGTGGCCAAGGAAGCGCTGGATTCGGCCAAGGAGTAGCGGCGAAGCTGGTACGTTCTGGACGCCAGGGGCGTCGGCTGGAGACATCGGCTAGCGTCATCGTCGAGGAATATTGCCCGCAGACACGGCCCTGAGACACGGCCCGGATACATGGCTCGGTGATATGGCTCGGCGATATGGTCCGGAGATATCGACGTCGACATGTCGATGATGACACCGGCAGGCTCAAGCAGAGATATCAAAAAAGAAGAATGGAGCCAGCAGGAACGTCACCAGCAAGCGTTTAGCTAGCAGGAAATTAGCTAGAAAGAGATTAGCTAGAAAGAGATTAGTCAGAAGTAAATAAAGCAGTAAAAAGGTGCCTGGCCCCGAGCGACAGGCGCTGCGCAAGTCGCGGAAAGGTGGGCACGAGCGTAATGGTCCCGCCTTGGGTGCAGTTTCAGCATGGTCGTGAGATGAGGTAGTGCAACTCAAGCGAGAGCGACGAGCCCCAGAAGTGAGGTAGCGCAACTCTACTGTCGTGCAGCTGGCAGGGCCCAGAGCATGACCCGGTGGTTCGCTGAACGTGGCCGATGGGCACCACGTGAAAGGGTCTGGTAGGCCGCCATCCACATGGGGCCGTTCGTCTACAACCAGCCCGGACGCGAAAAGCGTGACGATTTCAGGATGACGAGAGCGCCAAGGCCTCTGGTCATCGACGTAGGGTTTGGCGGCCGGTCACCAGGTGACCGGCCGTTTTTGTGTGCTTGCTACTTCAGCTAGCGCGATCTTCCAGTCGGAACCGAGCGATCCGATTGATCTGCACCACGGCTTCCTGCCTTTCCTGCTCGGCTGAGTTGTTCAGGCGCTGTTCGAAGGCGGCGAGGATGGTGTGCCGATTGCCGCCCTTGACCGCCATGATGAAGGGAATACCAAAACGCGCCTTGTAGCTTTCGTTGAGGCGGGTGAAGCGCTCCAGCTCCTCCGGGGTGCACTGGTCCAGCCCGGCCCCGGCCTGCTCGCGGGTGGAGTCGTTGGTCAACTCGCCTGCGGCGGCAGCCTTGCCGGCAAGATCAGGGTGCGCCCGGATGACCTGCAGCTGTTCCTCCGGGGAGGCGTCGCTGAGGACCTGGCCCATGTGCTCGGCAAGACGTACCGGGTCGTCATGCTGCTCGTTCAGGCCACGATCGAAGGCACGCTCCGCCACCCAGGGTGAGTGCTCGAAGACGTCTCCGTAGGTGGTCACGAATTGGGTCTTGTCCATCTGGCTGGGGCGTTGGGTGAGGCTAGGCATGGGGAGTGGCTCCTGTCATGACGGCAAGGTAGATGGGGACGAGCATAGCTCTGATGACTCGTTGGTGTCGGTCACACCTTGTTGGCAGCGGGCGTAGGCGCAGACGGCAAGAGGTCGGTCGAGCCTTTGTTGCTGTCGGCAAACACCAGGCAGCTATGCATGCTCAAACTGTATACAAAAAATAGTTTGAAATGTACTCTTAATTTGGTCAATGATGTATGTTGTCATGGTTCCACACCACCATGCACTGGTTCCGCCATGCCGGCATCGCTGAAGTCATCTTCGTGTTGCTGCAAGCCACGACCGGCGAAAGCCTCTGGCCAGGTGTGACGAGAGACGATGATGCTCCATATCAGTGATTCACTTTAGCCAGTCCAGGACTGGATACATTGACCCGCTGATCGACCCGCTGATGACCCGCGAGAGGGGAGGACACTTATGGGACGCCTGACCACCCATGTACTGGATACCGCGCTTGGCCGCCCAGGCCAGGGGATTCGTATTGAGCTCTTCCGCATCCTTGGCGACGAACGTCAGCGCCTCGGGGAGACGATGACCAACGATGACGGGCGCTGCGATAGCCCGATCCTCGAAGGCGACGACTTCGTCGAAGGAGAGTACGAACTGCTGTTTCACGCCGGTGACTATCTGCGCGCCCTGGGTGTCGAGGCCTCGGAGCCGCGTTTCCTCGATCGGATTCCCCTGAGATTCGGCGTGGCGGATGCCAGTGAGCACTACCATGTGCCGCTCTTGCTGTCGCCTTATAGCTACTCCACCTACCGCGGCAGCTGAGCGTCATTGAGCACGATCAACCAGGCAGCCATCGATATTGACTGCCTTCCAACAACAACTGAAGTCGAGATAGGGCCATGTCATCGTACCTGTTGGACGTGAGCAATTTTCTGCTGCGCTGGCTGCATGTCATCGCGGCCATCGCCTGGATAGGCGAGTCGATCTACTTTGTCATGCTGGACAACTCGTTGAAGACCCCCAAGGACGAAGAAGACCGCGGCAAGGGTGTGTTCGGCGAAATGTGGGCGGTCCACGGGGGCGGCTTCTACCACAATCAGAAATACGCCACGGCGCCGGCCAAGCTGCCGGACGATCTGCACTGGTCCTTCTGGAAGGCCTATACCACCTGGCTGTCCGGTTTTGCGCTGTTCGTGATTCTGTACATGGCCAACCCCAGTTTCTATCTAGTCAACCCCCAGAGTCCCTGGGAGTGGGCCGCCAATCTGTCCGGCTGGCAGGCCAATGTGGTGGCTCTGCTGTTCCTGCTCGGTGGCTGGGTCGTCTACAACGAGATGTGCAAGCGTGTCAGTCCCAACATGGAGCGCGATGGCCTCTTGAGCCTGGGTGTCGCCGTCATGATGGTGGTGGTGGCCTACCTCAGCGTGCATATCTTCGCCGGACGTGCCGCCTTCCTGCTGACCGGTGCCGTCATGGCCACCGCCATGTCCGCCAACGTCTTCTTCTGGATCATTCCGGGTCAGCGCCGCATGGTGAAGGCGATGAAGGCGGGCGAGACGCCCAACCCCCTGGATGGCAAGCGCGGCAAGCAGCGCTCCGTGCACAACACCTACTTCACCCTGCCGGTGGTGCTGCTGATGATCAGCAACCACTATTCCTTCGCCTATACCAGCGACTGGGCCTGGGTGATCATGGCGCTCTTGATCTTTGCCGGCGCCCTGATTCGCCAGTACTTCGTGCTGATGCACAGCGGTCAGCACAAGCCGAGCTACCCGGCAGCCGGGGTGGCGCTGATTCTGGTGGCCTTCGCGGTGGGGGCTCCGAGCCTGACGACCAGTCCGGCCGCCGACAACGCCAACAGCGGCAGCAGTGCACCGGTTGCATCCGACGCTTCGCCGTTGGCCCAGGTGCATGCCGTCATGCAGGAGCGCTGTGTCAGCTGCCACGCCGCCCAGCCCGCCCACGCCGGATTCACCGCTCCGCCCGCCGGTGTGGCGCTTGAAACCGAGGCCCAGGTCGAGCAGCAGAAGGCCGCGATCCAGCAGGTGGTCGCCAGCGGCTATATGCCGCTTGGCAACCTGACCCAGATGACCGACGAGGAGCGTGCTCTGGTCGCCAACTGGGGCGAATAGAGGACCAGGATGAGCCGCAGTTGCCCCGGCGGGATGCGGGGAACTGCGGTTCTTTCCTGTCGGTATATCTCGTATACAATGGGGATATATTGCATCCGAGGACAGTGTCGATGAATCAGCGCGTGAAGCCTTCGCCCCCCGCCTCACCGGCCCCCAGACAGGGCAAGAACGGTGACGGCGCCGAGCGTCACGAGGCCATTCATCGCTCGATCAGCGACGCCATCATCGAGCACCGGCTCAAGCCGGGCGCACGTTTGCGCGAGGATGCCCTGTCCGAGGTGTTCGGGGTCAGTCGTACCGGCATTCGCAAGATCCTGCAGCGCCTGGCGCTGGAGCAGCTCGTCACCCTGACGCCACGCCGTGGCGCCAGCGTGACGCGTCCTACCGCTGACGAAGCCAAGGACGTGTTCGACGCCCGCCAGATGGTCGAGTGCGGGCTGATGTCGGATATCGCCAGGCGCATCACCCAGGACGACATCGTCACCCTCAAGGACATGGCCCAGCGCGAGCGGGAAGCGCTGCGCAGCGGCGAGCAGAGCGTTGCGATTCGCCTGTCCGCCGACTTCCACACCTATCTGGCCCGGGTCTCCGGCAACCGCACCCTGGCGGATTTCGTCGAGCGCCTGTGTTCGCGCAGTTCGCTGATTCTGGCGGTCTATGGCAACGCCGGGCACCTGGGCTGCGAGTCACACGACCATCAGGATCTGATCCAGTACCTGGAAGACGGCAAGGGCGAGCGCGCCGCCGCCTTCATGGGCCGCCACCTCAAGGCCATCGAGGCCTCGTTGTCGATCGTCGAGGAAGAGGACGAGGCGCCCAACCTGTTCGATATCTTTGCGCCCTGACGGCGACAAGTGATCTAGCGGCGGAGCAGCGGCCACTCGACCGCTGGTAAACGCCCGGATTTGACAGGTTTCGGCCCCGCTGACGCCATGGTGTCAGCGGGGCCGTCTTGCGTATGGCCGTGGCCTGAAACAGCTCGCTTTCTTTAATCGCAACAGCCTTACCCAGGGCTAGGCGCTGTCCGAAAAGTCGACGAGCGAAGGTTAGACAAGGCAAAAATCGGTGAGACAGCGCAGTTTACGGGGTGTAAATGAGCATGTTGATCCGATTTTTAACGCCGTATTACCGAGCGCAGGCACTTTTCAGACAAGCCCTAGTCCTAGCCAAAGATTGTGCGCAACGTCACGAAGGACACCGCACTGATGGCCCCTGCTGCCGGCAGCGTAATGATCCAGGCAAGGCCGATCGGCTTCATCAGGGTCCAGTTGGTCTGGTGGTTGACCAGACCAATCCCCAGCACCGCGCCGATCAGAATGTGCGTACTGGAGACCGGAAGACCCATGATCGTGGCAAGCATGACGACTCCGGCAGCCGCCAGTTCGGCGGCGAATCCCGAGGCCGGATGCATGGCCGTCAGGTTGTGGCCCACCGTCTGGATCACCTCCTTGCCGATAAACCAGAGCCCGACGATCAGCGCTACCCCGAAGGTGATCATGGCTACCGGAGGAATCGCCGCCTCGCTGCCGATGGCACCATTACGCAGTACGTCGAGGATGGCCGCGAAGGGACCGATGGCGTTGGCGATGTCGTTGGAACCATGACTGAAGGCGAAGCCGGCGGCGGTGAAAACCTGCATCCAGCTGAACATCAGGAAGGTGGAACGTGACAGCGAGTTGCCCTTGAGGGTCTTGGCAAAGATGAAGGTTGCCATCCACACGACGGCCCCGATCATGCCCATGATCATGTAGTTGTTGAGGGTGGTCAGACCCAGTTCCAGGTGCTTGAAGCCCTTGAACAGAAGCATGGCGGAAATGATCATGGCACCACCGGCGGCCACCATCGGTACCCAGTTCTGCAGGGCTCGGTGGGCGTCGACATCTTCGCGCTGCTTCTCGATGCGCGAAAGCTCCTTGAAGTAGTCCGACTCGAACTCGGCGCTTTCGTAGTCCTGGTCGTGGTAAGCCTGGACATCACGTGTCATGGCGTGGGTATAGGAGATCTTCTGGATTTCCGAGAGTCGCTCGAAGGCCTCCTTGTGGCGGCGGTCGTTCTCGTACTTCTGGCGCTTTATCTCCTTGAGGCGATTCTCGGCTTCGTCGTTGTAGCTGAGGATGTGCTTCTTGATCAGCCCGAACAGGGCGTAGGAGACCAGACCGCCCAGTACCGGCGACAGCACCCAGGACACCGCGATCTGCCAGATCTGGTCCCACTGCACCAGTTCCATGCTGTGGACGCCCGGAGTCAAGGCGCCGAGTACCAGCGAGGAGCCGACGATGGCGCCGATGATCGAGTGGGTGGTGGAGACCGGATAGCCTTTCTTGCTGGCGAACAGCAGCCACAGGGCGGCGGCGATCAAGGCCGACATCATGATGTAGACGAAGTCCATCGGCGCGACAGTAAAGCCGGACAGGTCGACGATACCCTTGCGAATGGTGTCGGTGACCTGGCCGCCGGCGATCACCGCACCGCTGACCTCGAACACTGCTGCCACCAGCAGTGCCTGCTTGATGGTAAGGGTGCCGGCGCCGACGCTGGTGCCGAAGGAGTTGGCGACATCATTGCCACCAATATTGAAGGCCATGAACACCCCGAACAGGGTGGCCAGTCCAAAGACCAGGGGAAAATGGCCCTGAGTGTAGCCAGACCCCCAGAACAGAAAGTAGCCGACGGTGGCAAACAGCAGCACGGCGAAGGCCAGGCTGAGGCCGGAAGGCCTGAATCCCGACGATGTCGATACGGAATGACTGGGTGTTGTCATTGGATGTCCTCATGTTGGGCCGGCCTGAAGAAGATGGACGGCGGGAAGAGGACGACGATGGAGGGGGCGCTTTACGGATTTGTTGCAATGTGATGGAGCACTATACTCTATCGCGTTTTTTGCGCTGTTTTGCGCGCAAATAGGGTGAAGGTGTAGGTGATGGCGCGAGACTTGAAAGACTTTTCGTACCCACCTTTCGCAGCTAGCCTACCGCCTGACGACGGTAGGCTAGCTGCGGCCCTGTAGTGCGGCCCTGTAGTGCGGCCCTGTAGTGCGGCCCTGTAGTGCGGCCCTGTAGTGCGGCCCTGTAGTGCGGCCCTGTAGTGCGGCCCTGTAGTGCTGTGGCTTAGTCGTACGGACTGGCAGTACGACGGCGGCTCAGCAGGGCCAGTGATGGTCTGCCGTCTTGGCTCCCATCAGGCCGTCACCACCTGCTTGTGCTGGCGCATCAGCGCGTAGTAGATGGCGCCACCGAGTGCTGCCCCCATCATCCAGCCGAAGCCGGCCAGTCCTTGCAGGGCCGGCACCACTACCGTCGCCAGCGAAAAGATCGCGGCCAGCGCAAAGGCCACCACGGCGCGCAGGTTCCAGCCGTTGGTGTAGGTGTAGGCGTCGCCTTCACGGGACGAGAACAGCGCCTGGACGTCGAGTCGGCGGCCCTTGATCAGGTAGAAGTCGACCACGATGATGCCGTAGAACGGAGCGACGATGGCACCCACGGCGTTGACGAAGCCGGGCACGCCGATCTGGCTGATCACCGAGACCCACAGCGCGCCGACGAAAAAGGCCACGCAGGCGGTGATCAGGCCGCCGACCTTGAAGCTGATCACCCGGGGAAAGAGGTTGGCCAGGTCGTAGGCCGGGGGAATGAAGTTGGCCACCAGGTTGATGCCGACGGTGGCGGCGAAGAAGGTGACCGCCGCCAGCAGCGTCAACGGCAAGGCGTCGACCCGTTCGACGATATCGGTGGGGTTGGTCAGGGCCTCGCCGAACAGCACCAGGGTACCGGCGGTGATGATCAGCGCGATAAAGGAGAAGAAGGCGACGTTGAGGGGAAGCCCCAGCAGGTTGCCAAGCTTCATCTGACGTTCGGTTCTGACGAAGCGGGTGAAGTCGCCGAAGTTGATCACCACGGCGGCGAAGTAGGCCACCATGGTACCGACCACGGCAGCGAAGGCGCCGATGCCACCACCGCCTTCCCCGCTGGCCGAGAAGATGGTGCCCACCGCCGGCAGCAGCTCGCTGCCGGCCTGCCACCAGACCACCACCATCAGCGCTACCATGACCACGTAGACCAGCGGCCCCGCCCAGTTGAGGAAGTGCTTGATACGCTCGATCCCCGACCAGAAGATCGCGATCTGAAACAGCCACACCAGCACGAAGGACAGCCAGGCGACCGGTGACAGACCGAGCATGCCGGCCCCGCCGTCGGTACCGATCAGGGCGGTGATCATCAGGGTGACGGCGGTGGAGGCGAAGTAGGTCTGCACGCCGTACCAGAAGATCCCGACCAGGGCGCGCAACAGCGCCGGCAGGTTGGAGCCGCGCACGCCCAGGCTCGCCCGCACCATGACCGGGAAGGGGATGCCGTAGCGCACGCTGGGGGCACCGGTCAGATTGACCAGAAACATCACGATCACCCCGGCCAGGATGATCGCCGCCATCACCGCCCAGCCGCTCAGGTTGTAGGACAGAAACAGCGACGCGGCCAGGGTGTAGCCGAACAGGCTCTGGATGTCATTGGACCAGACGTTGAAGATCTCGAAGGCGCCCCAGTTGCGCCGAGCGTGGGGCAGCGGGGCCAGGTCCTCGTTGTACAGGTCCGGATCGACCCGGGAGGTATCGAGGCTTAGATCGTCATGGGACATAAAGGTGTCTCTTGTTGTTGGAGAGATGGAATGACATGGAGACGACGAGGCCAGAGGCCCCGTCGATAGCTGTACTGATAGGTAGTGTTACTGAGTAAAGCGCTGGCAGCCCTTCCAGTAGCGCATCAGCAGCAGGTAGGTGAGGCCCGCCGGGATCAGGCTTGCGTACCAGGACACCGTGGGCATGCTGAAGGCGGCGACGACACCCACCGCGGTGGCGATGAAGGCGGCCAGATTGACGCCACGGTAAGGGCCGTTCTCGTCGTACAGCTTGTCCAGATCCAGGGTACGGCGGCGAATCAGGTAGTAGTCCACCACCAGCACCGCGAAGATCGGGCCGAGGAAGGAGGAGTAGGTCTGCACGAACACCTGCAGGCCGGCGGCAGACTCGTCCTTGACCAGCTCCCAGGGAAAGGTCGCGAAGGCCAGCAGGCCGACGACCACCGTCGCCTTGCGGAAGCTCATCTTGAAGGTGTCCATCAGCACGTAGGTGGGCGGCACCACGTTGTTGAGCACGTTGGTGGTGACCTGGGCGAAGGCGATGAACAGCAGGGTCGTCATCAGCAGCGGAGTGTTGTCCACGGCGTTGGCGAAGACCTTGATCGGGTCGGCCACGCCGGTGGCCTCGGACACCATGTAGCCGATCAACCCCATGAACAGCGTGCACGGCAGGATCGACATGGCGTAGATGGTGGTCAACAGACCCGGCCCGGTGCCCTTGACGTGCTCGCGGGAGTAGTCGCTGACATTGAGCATCATGGTCGAGTAGATGCCCAGAAACAGCATGGTGGCACCCCAGAAAGGCAGCCCCCAGGAGCCTTCCATGGTCAACAGGTTGGCCGACAGGGCATCGCCGTAGCGGACCACGGTGCTGTAGAACATATAGACCAGCGAGGCCAGGATGAAGGCGCTACCCACGTTCTCCAGCCACTTGATGCCCTGGAAGCCGAGCACCGACAGGCCGATCTGCAGAAACTGAAAGCCGATGAAGAACACGATCAGATTGTCGTAGCCGAACAGGGTGGCCGACACCAGGTTCAGGGCGCCCGCTCCGATCCAGCTCTGAAAGCCGTACCAGACGATGGCCGGCACCGCCCTGACCAGTCCTGGCAGACGAGTGCCCTGGAAACCGAAGGCGCTGCGCGCCTGGACCATGAAGGGAATGCCGTACTTGTAGCCCGCGGCGCCATTGATGGCCAGGGCGATGCCGATGACGAAACAGCCGATGGCGATGGCCACCGTGGCCTGGATCAGGTTGAGGGTGCCGACCACGCTGGAGCCCATGGTGAAGGTGCCGATCGAGACGCAGCCACCGAACCAGGCCAGCAGGTAGGAGGTGCGCCCCATGATACGGGTCTTCTGGGGAGCCAGCGATTCGTCGCCGACGCTCTTGGTGGTGGCCTCGGCGACGCCCTGGGGCTCGCCTGGCCGGGAAGTGGAAGTGGTCATCTTGGACCTCGCTCGTTGTGGATTGTTATGGGTCAAGCCTTGTCATGCGGTCAGGGGGCAGAGGGAAGGGGTCAGCGGCCGGTGGTCTCCAGATCCAGATGGGACAGATGCTGGAAGGTGCCACTGAAAGCCTTGGGTCGGGGAAAGGCGAGGTCACCGGTCTTGCAGGTGCCAAGGCCCAGCCCTACCAGTGCCTCGCTCAGCTTCACCGCCGCCGTCACCCCTTCCACCACCGGCAGGCCCACCTCGCGGCTGATGGTTTCGGTCAGATCGGCCATGCCGCCGCAGCCCAGCACGATGGCGCCGATGCCGTCCTCGTCCCTGGCACGACGGCTCTCCTCGATGATCTTGTCGAGCGCGCAGTCGCTATCGTCTTCAAGGTCCAGCACCGGGATCTCGGCGGCACGCACTCGGCGACACTGGTGACGGAAACCGTACTGGTCGAGCAGGTGCTCGGCGATGATCACGGTGCGTCCCAGGGTGGTCACCACCGAGAAGCGCGTGCTGATCAGGCTGGCCATATGGAAGGCCGCTTCGGCGATGCCGATCACCGGTGCACGGGTGGCTTCTCGCGCCGCCAACAAGCCCGGGTCGCCGAAGCAGGCCACCACGTAGGCATCGACCTGGGCTTTCCTGTCCATGCGCAGGACCTCCTCGACCACGCCCACGGCGCTGATCGCCTCATCGAAATGGCCCTCGATGGAAACCGGGCCACTGACCGGCTGGGAGGCGGTGATGCGCGTGCCTGGCGCGGCGATGGCACTGCCGGCGAGGCGAATCGTCTCGGTCATGCCGGCGGTGGTGTTGGGGTTGATCAGGTGGAGATGCATGCCTGTATCCTTCGTGGACGAGGAATCAATGTCTTTGTACACAAAATAGATCGATATCGGATACGCATCAAGGGCTGAATTGGTCGAACGCGGTTGGCGGGGAAACGCCTTAAAAAACAGTGTATTGAGTATTTTTGTGGTGCGAGGGTCACGATCATGAGGAGTGTGAACTGTAAGTGAATACTGGGTTATCGATATAGTCAGTACAATATAATGGTTATTGTTGTATACAGTTCTTCGTGCATGGACTTCATGCGGCCTGTCGTCATGAACGGTATGGGCAGTGAGGGGAGGGCGTGGGCGTTGCTTCGCGGCGAGTTCTGCGGCGAAGTACGATGTGCCTTTTTCCCCTGGTAGGGGATCGATGAAGGTGTTGCCAAGAAAGTGAGTACAGTCTATTTTTAGTTTGTATACATAATGGCGTGCGGTGACGTCACGCACGGCGCGCGAAGACAGGCGCAAATGCTGCGCCCGGAGGGTAGCGTTCAGCGGAAGTGCCTCGTTGAAACGATCGGCTGAAGCGCGCTGTTCAGGGAGCTCCAGGCGTCGTTGCTCATGTGTCTGGCTAAAAGCGCCTGGTCCCGTGTGCCTGCCACCACGACCCGAGCACCAGGTTCCAGAAACCGTGTTTCAGCTGACCATTCAACCGCAGGCGCCCGGGACCGCAGGTACGCCACCTTGCTCTGTCGCCTATGTACTTGCACGCTCGCACGGCAGTGGTGGCCCCGGCCATCGCCCGACTTTCAGGAGAAGCTACCCATGACAACAACATCCTATCCGCGTGATCTGATCGGCTATGGTCGCACGCCTCCCCATGCCAACTGGCCAGGCAAGGCCAGGATCGCCGTGCAGTTCGTGCTCAACTACGAAGAGGGCGGCGAGAACTGTGTACTCCATGGTGATGCGGGCTCCGAGCAGTTTCTGTCCGAGATCATCGGTGCCGACAGCTATCCCGATCGCCATCTGAGCATGGAGTCGATCTACGAGTACGGCTCCCGTGCCGGGGTCTGGCGAGTGCTGCGGGAATTCGAGCGGCGGGGGCTGCCGTTGACGGTATTCGGAGTCGCCATGGCGCTGGAACGCCACCCTGAACTGGCCCACGCCTTCAAGGAGCTGGGGCACGAGATCGCCTGTCATGGCTATCGCTGGATCCACTACCAGCAGGTCTCGGAGAAGGTCGAGCGGGAGCACATGCGCAAGGCCATCGAGATCTTCGAGCGGCTCTACGGCGAGCGTCCTCAGGGTTGGTACACCGGCCGCGACAGCCCCAACACGCGGCGGCTGATACTCGATGAAGGCGGTTTCCTCTACGACAGCGACTACTACGGCGACGACCTGCCGTTCTGGACCTGCGAGGCCGACAGCCAGGGCCAGCACCATCCGCATCTGGTGGTGCCCTATACCCTGGACAGCAATGACATGCGCTTCGCCGCGCCCCAGGGCTTCAACACTGCCGATCACTTCTTCACCTATCTGCGTGATGCCTTCGATGTGCTCTACGCCGAGGGCGAGGACTCTCCCAAGATGCTGTCGGTGGGCCTGCACTGCCGCTTGATTGGCCGTCCGGGACGTTTTCGCGCCTTGCAGCGCTTTCTCGACCATATCGAGGCCCACGATCGGGTCTGGGTTACCCGGCGGATCGATATTGCCCGCCACTGGGCGGAGCAGTTTCCCGCGCCGACGCCGGCGCCGATCGGCTGACGCAAGCCATCGCCCTGATCTCCCCGAGTGTCGACCGCCTCGGGGAGCCCTTTCTCGCCCGTACTTCAGGAAATACCATGCTCGAATTGACCGCACATCCCCTGACGGCGGAGGCCTTCGCCCCCTTTGGCGAGGTCATCGACGCGCGCAACTCCGCCTCCTTTCCGATCAATGCTGGTCGCACCCAGCGCCACCATGATCTGGTGCCGATCGAGACCCTGGGCGACAACGCGCGGCCGATGATCAGCCTGTTCGTCAGCCAGCCCATCGAGTTGCCGCTGACGCTGTCCTTTCTGGAGCGCCATCCTCTCGGCAGCCAGGCCTTCATGCCGCTGCATGAGGAACGCTTCATCATCGTGGTGGCTCCGGCCGGCGATAGCATCGACCCTGCCGAGGTCCGTGCCTTCGTCACCGACGGCCGCCAGGGCGTCAACTACCGCGCCGGTACCTGGCACGCCATCCAGTCCGTGCTGGAGCGTGAAGGCGAGTTTCTCGTCGTCGATCGCGGTGGTGACGGCAACAATTGCGATGAATACCCCCTCGAGATTCGCGTCACCCTGGGTGAGTGACGAGCCCCGTCGACCGGGCGAAAGACACGGCTTAGCGATACAGCTGCATGGCATATGGGCCAACAACAAGGATTTTTCAATGAGCGCTTCCCAACCGACACGACACTACTATGCGCCCCGCGGTGGGCATCCGGACCAGAAGGTGATGACCACCGACAGGGCGATGTTCACCGAAGCCTTCGCGGTGATCCCCAAGGGCGTCTATCGGGACATCGTCACCAGCAAGCTGCCCCATTGGCACAACACCCGGCTGTGGGTGCTGTCACGGCCGCTGTCGGGCTTCGCCGAAACCTTCTCTCAGTACATCATGGAAGTCGGCCCGGAGGGCGGCAGTGAACGTCCGGAGCCCAACCCTCAGGCGGAAGGCGTGCTGTTTGTTGTCGAGGGTGAGCTTGAGCTGACCCTGGCGGGCCAGGTGCACGTGATGGTGCCCGGCGGCTACGCCTTTATCCCTCCCGGCAGCGACTGGCAGGTGCACAATCGCAGCAAGGAAGCCGTGCGTTTCCACTGGATACGCAAGGCCTACGAACGCGTCGACGGTATCGATCTTCCCGAGCCCATCGTCACCAACGAGAACGATATCGCGCCGACGGTGATGCCGGATTGCAACGAGGTGTGGGCGACCACCCGCTTCGTCGATCCCGACGACATGCGTCACGATATGCATGTGACGGTGGTGACCTTCCAGCCCGGCGGAGTGATTCCCTTCGACGAGACCCATGTCATGGAGCACGGCCTCTATGTGCTCGAGGGCAAGGCGGTGTACCACCTCAACCAGCAGTGGGTCGAGGTCGAGGCGGGAGACTACATGTGGCTGCGCGCCTTCTGCCCGCAGGCATGCTACGCCGGTGGTCCCGGTCCGTTCCGCTACCTGCTGTACAAGGACGTCAATCGGCACATGAAGCTGCCGACGCTGGACTGAGCGACCAGGGCCTCGACCCGGAAAGCGAGCTCGATCGAGGCCCCTGACCCCGCCCCCCTCTCGCCCCTTATAGGGAACCTGCTGCGTGCTGCTCCTGGCGCAGCAGGGTTTCCAGCGCGGGGGCCTCCATCGGGCGGTAGAGCAGGAAGCCCTGCATCAGGGTGACGCCGATCCGCTCGAGGCGAGCCTCCTTGGCGTCCTTGTCCACGCCCTCACAGATGACCTGCAGGCTCAAGTGCCGGCACAACTGGTACACCGATTCGACGACACTGGCCTGGCGGGGCAGGTGGATATTGTCGATCAGCGTCTTGTCCAGCTTGATGAAGTCCACGCCAAGCTGGCTCAGGTAGTTGAAGGAGGAGTACCCGCTGCCGAAGTCATCCAGTGCGAACTGGACGTCCATGGATTGAAACAGCTTGATATCGGAAAGCGTTCGGGGAAGGTCCTCGAGCAGGGCCTGTTCGGTGATCTCGATGCCCAGCGAGTTGACCGGGCAATCGTTGAGCGCATTGAAGAAGCATCGCCGGACGTTGCCGCTGGAAAAGAACAGCGGCGTCACGTTGATGAACAGACGCTTGGAAAACCCTGCCTCATTCCACTGCCGCACATGGTGAGCGGCAGTCCTTATCACCCAGCATTCGATGCCTTCCATGACGCCGGGGTGGTGGCGCAGCACGTCCAGAAACTGCGGGGGATGCAGCAGGCCCTGGGCATCGCGATAGCGCAGCAGAGCCTCGATGTGCTTGATGCGGTGAGTGCTGACGTCGACGATGGGCTGGAAGACCAGTTCGAGCTGGCCTTCGTTCAGCCATTTCAGGGTTCGGTCTGCCTGCTTGATACGACTCCAGCGGCTGACGTTCTCTTCCATCAGCACAATATCCAGGGCGTCATCGCCAAACGCCGAGTCACTTGCATTGCGCGAGGGAAAGACCGGGTATTCGTCCTTGCTGGAGCGCTCGCGGTGAACATAGCGGCGCCACGCCACGCTGTATATCAGCACCCCGCAGCCGATACAGGTCAGTTGCAGCAGCATCGATGGCAGGTAGACGCCGTCGAAGGCCAGGTAGCTCGAGATCAGATAAGGCACCGCCCAGTGGACGCTGTTGGGTGGCGGCGCCACCCAGCCCATGGACATGGCGGCGTAGGCCAGGCTGGCATTGATCGTCGGCACCGAGATAAAGGCCCAGGCCATACGCAGGTTGAACACCAGCGGTATGCCAAAGACCAGAGTCTCGCTGATGTTGAACAAGGTCAGCGGGGCGGAGATGCGCGCCAGCGACTTGTACTCCCGGCGCGAACTCACCACCAGCATCACCAGCATCAGGCACAACACCGAGCCCGCCCCACCCGGGGTGGCGTAGAGGGTGAAGAATTCCGGCGAAGGCAGCCCCAGCACGTCGCTCTTGTTCTGCAGGTATTCGAACACCCCCAGCATGGTGGCGTAGCCGTGGATGGCGAACAGCGACAGCACCTGCAGAAACATCACGAACAGGATGACCTCCAGGTGATAGGGAATACGGTCGACCAGCAGCGCATAGATGTCCTGGGCGTAGCGATCGGCGAGGGCGACGAAGACAAAGCGCAGCACGATGGCCAGCATTACCGCGATCACGCCAGGCAGCACGTAGCGCAGGTTGAAGGTGATCATCTGGCTCATGACCACTCGCTGGGGATGGCTCCGGGTGTTCTCCCGGGCGAACAGCTTGAAGGTGGTGTGGGTCAGCAGGATCGCGGGGTAGATGGCGATGGTCGACCCCAGGCTGCGGGTCTGCTGGCCGACTTCGGCGTAGAGCTGGTCCCAGCCACACAGGATCCAGAACACCGGCAGCGACACCAGCATGACGGCCGGCGCTCGGATACGGTTGTGGCTGTTCAGTGACCAGCTCAACGACAGCAGGATCACTTCGGGAAACAGCTCTCCGAGATAGCGTGCCAGGTGGCTGACATAGACGGCGATGCCGGTGTCGATGCCAGCGAAGTGAAACAGATTGGCGGCCACGGTCACCGCTGCCATCACGATGACGTAGGGCAGGATCGACAGATAGGCGTTGCGAATGGCCAGCAGGGTGCGATGCGCCGACAGGCTGGACAAGCGCTCATCGATATCGCGAAAGTTGGCCATCGTGTCGATCACCGTGGCAGTCGATCTCGAGCGCCCGGTGACGCTTGCGCGCAGGAGAGCGGGGCAGGGGCAAGAGCAAGAGCAAGAGCAAGAGCAAGAGCAAGAGCAAGAGCAAGAGCAAGAGCAAGAGCAAGAGCAAGAGCAAGAGCAAGAGCAAGAGCAAGAGCAAGAGCAAGAGCGTCATTGGCTGGCGCACCGTGAACCGCTGGGCAAGGTTGCCTTCCCTTCTGGTCATCAGAGGCGAATAGGGCGGGTGCCCGCCAATCCGGCGGCCTGTCGTGCTTTAGACCGCACAGTTTATCGAGTATAGCCCGTTGCTGTGCGGGTGAGTGTTGCTGTTCCGCTCACTCTTGTCTTGACGTTTTCTCTGGTTCGAAAGCACGGCGCCGTGCTTTCGAACCTTTCTTTGTCCGCGCGACCGCCAGTTGTCGCGCGATTCTCCCCGATGGGCGACGCCCGCTACGGCACATCTCACCGATCACTCGTTGTTTCAGGGACTTGCCGATGCAAGTTTGCTGACGCCAACAGCTTGATGGAAAAAATTTCCAAAATTGTTTGCGGGGTGCTTGTCTGGCTGCTAGAAATAATGGAAAGAAATTCCAAAAAATCATTTCCGTATAATGTTGCAGTGCAAAAATGTATACAATAATAGATAACTCAGGAGATGCATCATGACTCGCATGACTGCTGCCGACGCCGCTGTTCACGTACTCATCAAGGAAGGTATCGAGGTGGCCTTCGGCGTGCCCGGGGCCGCGATCAACCCCTTCTATTCGTCGATGCGACGCGTCGGCGGGATCGACCATGTGCTGGCGCGCCATGTCGAGGGCGCCTCCCACATGGCTGAAGGCTATACCCGCACCAAGGCCGGCAATATCGGGGTCTGCATCGGCACCTCCGGGCCTGCCGGGACCGACATGATCACCGGGCTCTACTCCGCCAGCGCCGACTCCATACCGATCCTCTGCATCACCGGTCAGGCCCCGGTCAGCAAGCTGCACAAGGAAGACTTCCAGGCGGTGGATATCCAGGCCATCGCCGGGCCCGTGACCAAGTGGGCGATCACCGTGCGGGAGGCGGCCCAGGTGCCGCACGCCTTCCAGCAGGCCTTCCAGATCATGCGTTCCTCGCGTCCGGGGCCGGTGCTGATCGATCTGCCCATCGACGTCCAGTTGACCGAGATCGAGTTCGATGTAGACGCCTATGAGCCCCTGGCGGCCTACAAGCCGCGGGCCAGCCGTGCCCAGTGCGAAAAGGCCCTGGGTATGCTCAATGAGGCAGAGCGCCCCTTGCTGGTGGCGGGAGGAGGCATCATCAACGCCGACGCCGCCGGCGAGCTTCAGACCCTGGCCGAGCTGCTCGGAGTGCCGGTGATTCCGACCCTGATGGGCTGGGGCGCGGTGCCGGACGATCACCCGCTGATGGCGGGCATGGTGGGGCTTCAGACCTCCCACCGCTACGGCAACGCGACACTGCTCGAGTCGGACTTCGTGATGGGGATCGGCAACCGCTGGGCCAACCGTCACACCGGCAATCTCGAGACCTACACCGAAGGCCGCACCTTCGTGCATATCGATATCGAGCCGACCCAGATCGGGCGTATCTTCGGCCCCGACTACGGTATCGTTTCCGACGCCAAGGCGGCGCTCGAGACGATGGTCGAGGTGGCCCGCGAGTGGCGTGAACAGGGGCGGCTCAAGGATCGCAGCGGCTGGGCCGAGTCCTGTCAGGAGCGCAAGCGCACCATGCTGCGCAAGACCCACTTCGACGATGTGCCGGTGAAGCCCCAGCGGGTCTACGAGGAGATGAACAAGGTCTTCGGCCGCAACGCCCGCTACATCAGCACCATTGGCCTGTCACAGATCGCCGGTGCCCAGTTCCTGCACGTCTATCGGCCACGCCACTGGATCAACTGCGGTCAGGCTGGCCCCCTGGGCTGGACCATTCCTGCCGCCCTCGGTGTCTGCCGGGCGGATCCCGAGGCCGAGGTGGTGGCGCTGTCGGGAGACTATGACTTCCAGTTCATGATCGAGGAGCTGGCGGTGGGCGCCCAGTTCAAACTGCCCTACGTCCACGTGCTGGTGAACAACGCCTATCTCGGCCTGATTCGCCAGGCCCAGCGCGGCTTCGACATGGACTACTGCGTGCAGCTCGCCTTCGAGAACATCAACTGCGAGGAGATCGACGGCTACGGCGTCGACCATGTGTCGGTGGTGGAGGGACTGGGCTGCAAGGCGCTCAGGGTCAGCCGGCCCGATGACATTGCGCCGGCGCTGGAGCAGGCCCGCGAGATGGCCCGCCAGCACCGGGTACCGGTAGTGGTCGAGGTCATCCTCGAGCGGGTCACCAATATCGCCATGGGCACCGACCTGACCGGTATCAACGAGTTCGAGGCGCTGGCCGAGAACCTCGAGGATGCACCGAGTTCCATCGCTGCTCTGACCTGATTCAGCTCTAACTGAGAGCGACGGCCGCCGTGGTCTGGCGGTCGTCGATCGACGAAGTGTCTTACGCGCAACAGGAGATTTTCATGGCCAAGTTTGCCGCCAACCTGAGCATGCTGTTCACCGAAGTGGACTTTCTCGATCGCTTCGAGGCCGCCGCCAAGGCCGGCTTCCAGGGTGTCGAGTACCTCTTTCCCTATGACCATCCCGCCGAGGAGATCAAGGCGCGGCTCGACGCCCATGGCCTGACCCAGGTGCTGCACAACCTGCCGGCCGGCGACTGGGCCGCCGGAGAGCGCGGTATCGCCTGCCACCCGGATCGCGTCGAAGAGTTTCGTGCCGGCGTCGACACCGCGATTGAGTACGCCACCGCCCTGGGCTGCGGTCAGGTCAACTGTCTGGCCGGCATCGTGCCCCAGGGCGTCAGTCAGGACGAGGCTCACCGTACGCTGGTCGACAACCTGCGCTACGCCGCCGAACGCCTGGCCGACGCCGGTATCGTGCTGCTGGCCGAGCCGATCAATACCCGTGACATCCCGGGCTTCTTTCTCCATCGCACCGAACAGGCGCTGGCGCTGTTCGATGAGGTGGGCAGCGACAATCTGAAGCTGCAGTACGACATCTATCACATGCAGATCATGGAAGGGGATCTGGCGCCGACGATGGAGCGTCATCTCGCACGCATCGCCCACGTGCAGCTGGCGGACAACCCCGGACGTCACGAGCCGGGCAGTGGCGAGATCCACTATCCCTTCCTGTTCGCCCACCTCGACCGGATCGGCTATCAGGGCTGGATCGGCTGCGAGTACAAGCCGGCCACGACCACCCAGGAAGGCCTGGGCTGGTTCGACCAGGCCAGGGCGTGATCCCGATATTCGTAACCCCCTGAAATATCAGGCAAGGAGAATCACAATGAGCAAGATCGGTTTTATCGGATTGGGCATCATGGGGCGTCCCATGGCGGGACATCTGCTGGATGCCGGGCATGAGCTGGTCAGCGTCAAGCGCGGCAAGCTCGACGCGACCCTGGCGGAAAAGGGGCTCAGTGAGGTCGCAAGCCCCAGGGCCGTGGCCGAGGCCAGCGAGGTGATCATCACCATGGTCCCCGACACCCCGGATGTCGAAGACGTGCTGTTCGGCGAAGACGGCGTGATCGAAGGGCTCAAGCCCGGCACTCTGGTGATCGACATGAGCTCGATCGCGCCCCTGGCGACCCAGGAATTTGCCCGTCGTATTCACGAGGCCGGAGGCGAGTACGTCGACGCGCCGGTATCCGGCGGCGAGGGGGGCGCCATCAATGCCGCCCTGACGATCATGGTGGGCGCCACCGAGGAAGGCTTCAAGCGTGCCTTGCCGCTGTTGGAGGTGATGGGCAAGACCATCACGCATATCGGCGGTCACGGGGCCGGGCAGACCTGCAAGGTGGCCAACCAGATCGTGGTGGCGTTGACCATCGAGGCGGTGTCCGAGGGATTGCTGTTCGCCTCCAAGGCAGGTGCCGACGTGGCCAAGGTGCGTGAGTCGCTGCTGGGTGGTCTGGCCCAGTCGAAGATCCTCGACGTGCACGGCGAGCGGATGATCCAGCGGACCTTCGATCCTGGCTTTCGTATTCGCCTGCATCAGAAGGATCTCAATCTGGCACTGGAAGGAGCGCGAGGGCTCAATCTGGCGCTGCCGGGTACCGCCAACGCTCAGCAACTGTTCCAGTCCTGTGCCGCCCTGGGTGGCAGCGACTGGGATCACGCCGGTATTGTGCGTGCCCTCGAGGCCCTGGCCGATCACGAAATCGGTCAGTAGACGGGTTCGAGCCCTCGGGCCGGCAAGGTCCGGGGGCCGGGCAGGGAGATGACTGCTCCCTGAACGGCGGGTGTGAGGTCGTCACTCGTCGGGATCGCGCAGGCGATCCTTGCTCGCCGATGGGCCCCCCCATTTTTCCCATCGGTGAGCTCTTTTTGCTGTCAGGCGACGCTTGATGCCAGGCGATGCTGACCTGAGCCCTCGTTGTCCTTCTTCCTGGGCATCTCTCTCGTATCGACGGAAAGAGGGATTGCGATAGCCTCTTGAGCAAGGCAGCCTTGAACAGGTATCACTGCTGGCGAGCCCCGCTATCACGAAAGTTTTGTAGTTTAATTACAGGCCGCGATCAAATTTTCCTGCGCTGGAATTGGCGTGCTCGAATTCCGTGATGATCCTTGTCTATCATCAGGTTGCGCCTAACCTTGGCGCATCGTAGAGGTGGTGGCACCAGCATCTTGGCCTTTAGTGGTGGTCGCTACAGCGATCATTTTGTAGTAAAATTACAGGATTCGGATCTGGATGCCATCGAAGTGGCTTCCACCTATCCTGCTTGCGTCATTTTCGAACCAGTCGAGGACAGCATGAGCCAACTCCCGCATACCCCCGTACGTCGTACCAAGATCGTTGCCACCCTCGGGCCCGCCAGTGATCGTGAAGGGGTCCTGGAGGAGATGCTGCGTGCCGGCGTTGACGTGGTTCGCCTCAATTTTTCCCATGGCAGCGCCGACGACCATCGCCGCCGCCTGAACGAGGTCCGGACCATCGCCGATCGACTCGGTCGCAGTGTGGCCGCGCTGGGGGATCTTCAGGGACCCAAGATCCGCATCGCCCGCTTCGCCGAGGGGGCGGTCAATCTGGAAGAAGGCGCTGACTTCGTCATCGATGTGTCGATGGATTCCCAGGCTGGCGACGCCACCCGGGTCGGCTGCGACTACAAGGAACTGGCCGACGACGTGGCCGGTGGCGACCGTCTGTTGCTGGACGATGGCCGCGTGGTGCTGGACGTGGACCGCGTCGACGGCAGCCAGATCCATACCCGTGTGGTGGTCGGCGGCAAGCTGTCCAACAACAAGGGCATCAACAAGCAGGGCGGTGGCCTGTCGGCGCCGGCACTGACCGACAAGGACAAGGAAGACCTCAAGACCGCCATCGATATCGGCGTCGACTATCTGGCCGTGTCCTTTCCGCGCACCGCCGAGGACATGCTGGAGGCGCGTCGCCTGCTGGGCGAGGCCGGCGCCGAGATCGGCCTGGTCGCCAAGCTCGAGCGCGCCGAGGCCGTGGCCTCCGATGAAACCCTGGATGGCATCATCGAGGCCAGTGAGGCGGTGATGGTGGCGCGTGGTGACCTGGGCGTCGAGATCGGTGACGAGAAGCTGATCGGTACCCAGAAGCGCATCATCAAGCATGCCCGCAGCCATAACCGCGCGGTGATCACCGCCACCCAGATGATGGAGTCGATGATCGAGTCGCCGCTGCCCACCCGGGCCGAGGTGTTCGACGTGGCCAACGCGGTGCTGGACGCTACCGACGCGGTGATGCTGTCGGCCGAGACCGCCGCCGGCGACTACCCGGTGGAAACCATCGAAGCCATGGATCGCGTCTGTCTGGGCGCCGAGCGCGAGCGTATCGCCCAGGAGTCCGGGCACCGCATCCACGAAGGCTTCGAGCGCATCGACGAGACCATCGCGCTGTCGGCGATGTACGCCGCCAACCATCTGGAGGGGGTGGCCGCCATCGCCTGCATGACCTCCACCGGTTATACGCCGCTGATCGCCTCGCGCATCCGCTCGGGCCTGCCGATCGTCGGGCTGGCCCACAACCCCATCGCCCAGCGGCGCATGGCGCTGTATCGCGGGGTCATCTCGCTGCCCTTCGACACCAGCGAAATGTCCGCCTCCGAGCTCAACGACCGCGCCCTGGAGCGTCTGGTCAACCACGGCGTGGCCGTGCCGGGGGACCACGTCATCCTGACCCGCGGCGACCACATGAACGCCCACGGCGGCACCAATACCCTGAAGATCCTGGACGTCAACGACGGTCACGTCGCTGGCTGAACCTTCACTCAGCCCGATGCACAGGTTCCGCGCCCGATCCAATGGATCGGGCGCGGTCGTTGTGGGGTGCCACCACTGGTGTATACATATGATGCGCCGAATGTGGTGCAATGGCAGAAAACGTGAGAAGGTCAAGCTTTCCAAGATGATGGGTAGGCAGCAATGAGCAACGCCTGGCAGCAGGAGGTGCTGGCCGAGATCAAGGCCGGGGGACGCATCAGCGATGGGGATATCGTACGCCAGGTTCGCCGAGCCGTGTTGGCCCAGCGGCTGCCGCCGGGCACTCGACTGCCCGAGGTGACGCTGGGCGAGGTGTTCGGCGTGAGTCGTTCGGTGGTGCGCAAGGCGCTGACGCGTCTGGCCTCCGAGTACGTGGTCGACCAGCGTCCCAATCAGGTGGCGCGGGTGCGCTCACCGGACGTCGACGAAACCCGCCAGACCTTTGCCGCCCGGCGTCTGGTGGAAGGTGAGCTGGCGGCGCTGACCGCCGGCACGCTGCCATCGACGGTACTGCTGCAGATCGAGGATCGTGCCGACCGTGAGCGTCAGGCCTTTCTCGCCAATGATGAGCCTTCACGCATCGAACATTCCCTGGCGATCCACCACCTGCTGGCGGAGCATTCTCCCAACCGGGTGCTGGGCACCATGCTCACCGACCTGATCCTGCGCACCTCGATCGTCATCGCGCTGTACAAGCGCCAGGGGCTCGGTAGCTGCTATCTCGAGGGCGATCACCACCGTCTGCTCGAGCACCTGCGCAGTGGCGACGCCGCAGCCAGTCGCAACGACATCGAGCATCACCTCGACAGCCTGATGGGCCTTCTCGACCTGGGACCACGGGACAGCCGTATCGACCTCAAGTCGATCCTGGGCGGCGAGGGTTGAGGCGAGACTCCTTTCTTCCTGATTGCCGCCGCGAGCCGTGTTGATCATGCGTTTTCCCTTGTCGATCCTTCTCCTTGGCCTGTCTCTCGGACTTGCACCGATGTCCGCCGTGGCCGACCGGGTTCACGTCGCGGCGGCGTCTTCGCTACAGCTCGCGATGCCCTCCTTGATCGAGCGCTTCAAGACGAGCGACAGCGACGCCAGCAAGGATGGCGACATCGACCTCAGCGTCACCTTCGGCGCCTCGGGCAATCTTCAGCGCCAGATCGAACAGGGGGCGCCCTTCGCGTTGTTTCTGTCGGCGGACGAGCGCCGCGCCCGGGCCCTCGAGCAGGCCGGGCTGACCCAGGGCGAGGGCGTCGACTATGCCCAGGGCCGGCTGGTCTGGCTGCAGCGTGACGGCCGACCGCTGCCGCCGCAGGACGCACCGCTTGAGGCGGTGCGCGAG